>CAYYUU010000346.1:0-7425 GCA_964474955.1 uncultured Alcaligenaceae bacterium
ACAGGCCGAAATCCAAACCCTGGTCCGGGCCGTGCGGGCTCCCGTTCGCAAACCTCCGAAGCTCATAGTCTGCTTTTTCGGTCCTCAGAAAGAAGAACAACTTCTCCGGCTCCTCCGGACGGTGACTCGCGACGTTCCACTCCGGAAGATTGCATATGCCCAATTCGACTTCCGCTCAGTGGGAAACGAGGTCTGTCTGGCCGTGACGAAGGTCGTCAGGCGTCGATAAATGTACGGAACAGAAAATGGGCTGGGCCACGCCATACATCGGAAAACTACAGGAAGGCGAAACGGTCCAGTTCCGCCCCCGCGGCGATTCCATGAAGGGCAAGATCGAGTCGGGCCAACTGTGTACGGTCGAACCAATTTCCGACGAGACCGAACTCCAACCGGGCGACATCGTATTGTGTAAAGTCAACGGTAATCAATACCTCCACTTGATCAAAGCCGTCCAGGGGCGGCGCTATCAGATTGGAAACAACCGAGGAAGAATTAACGGTTGGATCGGCAGGAATGGAATTTACGGCATACTCGTCAAGGTGGAAAACTGAGGCGATTTACGAATCCGAGGATTCGGCCTTTTGGAAAATGGGCGGGAAAAAGCGAATGGCGGACGTTCTTGAGAAGTCCGGAATGCCTTCCGCCGTGTTCTGCCTTGAAAGCCGATCTTCCCCTGTTAGGGTTGTGGAAAAGTCGGAGGCACACAAGGTGCATGTCGACGCTTACAAAGTCGCACTTTTCCAGTGCGGCTTGATTGGATAAAGTTACGCGCTTCGTAAAGGATAAAGTACAAAGCCAAAAGGGAAAACCAGGAGAGATAACCAACCGAGGAAGGTCTTGGTCACTGGAACAGGGCTTGCACGTTCCTCATTCTTCGTGGTTTCTGGCAGCCTTTCCGCAGATCGCGCAAGAGGCTGGCCGTTCTAGGTTTATCTTTTGCTTTTTACTTCTCACTATTTCGTCTTCTAGCATCATCGTGAGAGGTTTCCGATGGCCACCAACCAGGACCCGAAAGTTGACGTCAACTTAATCGAGCAGGCCAAACGGCAGGTCAACCGCCTGGCCGAAGAGATTGCCCAGCTCTCCGAGATGGAACTCGGTCCAGGTGAATATTATGGCGAGTTCCTGCAGCGAGTTTTGGCTGCCATCGCCGCACCCGCAGGAGCCGTGTGGGTCCGAACGAATCAAGGAAACCTGCAACTCCAATATCAAATTCGGATGCGCGAGGTCGGCATCGAAGCCGTCGAAAATGGCCGCGAAATCCACGGCGAGTTGCTCCGGCAAGTCGTCATGAAGGGCCAACCGGCGATGCTCATGCCACAGAGCGGACTCGGAGCCTCCGCCGATGGCAAGGCGGCTCCCGGAAACCCCACGAACTACGTCTGTTTGCTCGCGCCAATTCTTGTGGAGAAACAAGTCGCCGGGCTCGTGGAAGTTTGGCAAGACCCCAACCGCGGTCAGGACGCCCAACGCGGCTTCCTCCAATTCATGGTGCGAATGGCCGCCCTCGCCGCGAACTACACGCGAAATCATCAACTCCGCCAGATGTCCAGCCAACAGCAGGTCTGGACTCAACTCGAGACGTTCACCCGCAATCTGCATGCGAGCCTGAATACGACCGAAGTCGCTTACCACATCGCCAACGAAGGGCGACGACTGGTCGAGTGTGACCGCATTTCGATTGCCGTTCGCGAAGGTGGCAGCGCCGTCGTCCGGGCCATCTCCGGTGCCGACATCATCGAGAAACGATCGAACCTCGTGGTCCTCATGCGGAAGTTGTTCGATGCCGTCCTGGAGTGGGACGAAAAACTCGTCTACAGCGGCCAAAAAGACGAAACGCTTCCGCCGAAAGTTTTGAAAGCACTCGACGAGTATCTGGGAGAAAGTAACAGTAAGCTGCTCATCGTTCAGCCGCTGCGGGACGAACGCGAGAAGGAATCGAAAAAGCCGCCGCGTTCGGCCGTCATGATGGAGTGCTTCGAACCGGAAATTTCGCCCGAGCAACTCACGGCCCGAATGGACGTCGTCGCGAAACACGCCACGTCGGCTCTGTACAACGCGGCGGAATATCGGTCCATTCCGTTCCGCTTCGTGTGGCTTCCGCTGGCCAAGGTGCAGGAGGGACTCGGCGGAAAGACCAAGGCCATCATCGCCCTCGTTACGTTCGCCGTCGTGTTGTTGATCATGGCCATGATCCTCGTTCCGTATCCTCTCAAACTGGAGGCGAATGGGGCGCTAGTGCCGAAAGACCGACGGGCGATCTATGCTCCGGAAAACGGGATCATTGTCGGCTTCGCGAAGAACGTCAAACCCGGGGCTAGGGTCGCCAAGGGACAACGGCTCATCAAGCTCTACAGTCCGGATCTTTGGCGGCGGATCCAAACGCTCCGGGCCGAAATCCAGGCAGCGAAGGAGAACATCCAAACTCTGGAGGGGCTCGAAGGCACCGAGCAAGCCAACACCGAGACGAGATTGAAGATTCAGGAGGCCCAGGCGACGTTGACGTTCAAACAAAACGAATTGATCAACCTCAAGCGGCACATTAATGCCGACGCCAGCACGGGCGTCGGGGAGTTTTGGGTGTTGGCCCCGATGAACGGGATCATCCTGACGTCGGACTTCCGAGAAAAGTTGCTCAAACGCCACGTGACGCCAGCCGATCCACTGCTGCGGATTGGGGACGCCACGAAGGTCAACCAGAACCCCAAGAAATGGGAAGCGGAACTGAAAATCTCGCAGAAACACATCGGGCAAGTTCTCGCTGCGTTCAAGAACCTTGAAGACCGCGAGCGAGCCAAGATCAAGCAACTGCGGCAACAACTCCTCGACAAAGGCGTCGACGAAAAGACCATCAACAACGTGACCAAGGACGAACCGACCGACGCCCGATTGGCCCGATACGGCATCACCGACGAAGACACTGCCCAAATGCTGCGGGAATTGGCTCGGTCGTCTCGCAAGTTGGCCGACCACGACTTCGAGGTGGACGTCGACTTCTTGCTCATCAGCCAACCCACGACGACGTACAAAGGGAAACTCCACCGGAGTAACATCGCCCCGGAGGCGACGCCCGACCGGACGGACAACAACGAAGCCGACCCCGTCGTCATCGCCCGCGTGCGATTGTCCGGGGACGACATTCCCGAAGGATATCGACTCCCGCCACATCTGCTCCTGACGGGGACGGAAGTCCACTCCCGGGTCCGGTGTGGTTACTACCCGATGGGCTACTCGTTGTTCTACGGCGTCTGGGAGTTCTTCTACGAGAAAGTGGTGTTCTTCTTCTAGTCCCGAACATGTCGAAATCCGAAACCCGGAGTTGTCGTCGACTTTGGTCCGCGACGCTCCGACTTATCCCAAATTCCGTGCACCGTGGTGATGTTCTGCTTCGCCAGGGACTTTGGAACCATGGCGTAACGAGTGTGCGTCTTTTGATCAAAACAACGAGCGCTGATTTCCTCCTGCAAATGAGGTGTTGATCCGATGAAAAGTTTTTTCCTGAGCACTTTCCTGGCCGTCGTTCTGGCGGGCGGAATTGCCTGGTGGTTCAATCTTTTGCCCGACATGGAAGGTACCGTCCCCACAAACGGTACCTCGAAGGGTAAGGCGTTCGGCGGGGATGGCGCCGATGGGGAATTCGGAGACTTGCTCTACGGCAAGAAAGATGACAAAGCAGACAAGGACGACAAGAACAAACAGACGCCCGTCCTTCCCCCCCAAGACGAGAAAGCCGAACCGACCGTCATATCGGCGACTCTCACGTCGAAAGAACTCCGCGTTCCGGCACCCGCCGATGGCGTGATACTGTTCATCGGAAAAGAGATCGAAGCGTCCGGGACGGAGTTGCCGCTGCAGGAAAACGACAGCCTCAGCAAAGAAGTCTTTCTGGCCGGAGGAAAACGGTATCAGGTCGTGTACCAACCCTGGACCGAGTCGCAAGCTGTCCGGTATGACGAAATGCTCACCATGCTCAACCCGGCCATGGCTCTGCAACAGATGAATGCCGGCAAGCAAGCTCATGAAATCGCCAAAAAAGAAATAGGCGTCTCCAGGTTTCGTGCCGACGAGACGGAACAACAATACAAACGTGCCCAAAAGGCGTTCCAGCAAGGCGGGATTTCGACCGAAGAGTTGGGCATTAAACGGACTCAGTTCTTGATGTCCGCCGAGGAAGTGGAGAAGTCGAAAGTCGCCGCTAAAAAAGCCGAGATGGAATACGAAATGGCCCGCACGATGTACGACAAACATCGCGTCCAGAACAAACTGCCTGGATTGGCCGTGATCCACTCGATCCTGAAACGCCCGGGCGAGTCGGTCAAAAAGGGCGAGACGATCATGATCCTCCGCCGCGTCGATGACCTCAAGGCCGAAGGCCGGATGCGCTCGCAGGATTACGCGTTTTGGAAACGCAAGCAAATAACGAATAGTTCCAAGGTCACGATCCAACCCATTTTCGAGCGAAAGCCGTACAAAGTCTTCCGCAAGGGCCATCATCACGAAATCACCAGCGTGGCCGTCCATCACAGCACCAAGGACGGCAACGCCACCGTGCCGACGATCATCTCGGGCGGCAGAGACAAAATGGTGTGTTTTTGGTGGTTGACTCAACGAGTCCCAATCCACCGAGACGCCCACGAAAGCGAAGTTCTGGCCGTGGCTTGTGCTCCGGGCGAGTCGAAGACCTGGTGGTGTTTGTCGGGTTGTGCCGACGGAAGTATCCACCGCTGGGACCTGGCGAAACTCAAGGAATCGAAGGAACGAATCCGCGAACCCGACACCACGCAGGCGAGCATCACGGCCCTGGCCTTCAGTCCCGACGGGAAGTACTTCGCTAGCGGTGATGAGAGTGGCAACATCTCCGTTTGGGAAACCGAGAGCGGAAAAGAGCTTTACCAAATCGACGAGAATCATGGAGCCAAGAACGTCCACGCGGGAGGGATTACGTCGTTGCACTTCACGGACAAGGCGTACTTGGTTTCGGCAAGCCGCGACAAAACGTTGCGGGTCTACCGAGTGTACCAGCGGGGCGTTTCGGAAGAGAGGGCCATCACGGTAGGGCGAACCGGGAACGTGGCCGACCTCGGCGTGACGTCCGATGGCCAGTACATGTTGCTCGATCGGGGCAAGAGCCTGGAATTCCTCGACATCCCGACGGGGAACCCTGTGATGGGCCTGCGAAACCTGAGCCCGGGATGTTCGTTCGAAACGGTTGCGACGTTCTCCGAACATCCGATGTTCCGGATGATCTTGAGTGCCGGAGCGCCGGAAGGACGACTCCAACTTTGGCGGTCTCCGTCGGACAACTCGCGAGGGTATGAACTCTGCCAGTTCGTCCCGCGAGAGGGCTCGCGTGTGACGTGTGCGGCGTTCGCTCCACCGAGGGCGAAGATTAACGCGTTGGAAAAAATCGGCAGCGGATCGTTCGCCGTCTCCGGCGCCGAGAACAACTACCTTTATGTGTGGGCCTTGCCGAAGGAAGACGACATCCGCAACCACTGCGTGGCGGGGCTGCCGTGGCAATCGGCGGGCATCATGGAAGCCGGTGGAGAATACCAGATCTTCTCCCACGTCAAGGCGAGGACCGGCAAGAACGCTTCCACCACTCAGTTGCGACCGGGCATGCGGGTGAACATCGTTATTGAGGAAAAGTAGTCGAACGGGGAACAGGGAGCAGGGAGCAGAAAGACAAGAGTCTCACGCAAAGGCGCGAAGGGGCGAAGCAAGAAAGAGAAGAACCACAGACACCCTAAAAGACATAGCGGTTTTCCTCGTGGTCTTTCTTTTGTCTTTCTGTTCCCTGTTCCCTGTTCCCTCCTCTTCCCTGGAACCAATCCAATGGCAAAACAATCGGTCGCGGCGGATCGTGAAAGAAGAAAACACGTCAAGCTGCGGATTCGCGGCGACATCGTGATCACTCCGCAAAAATACGAAGGACGAACGTTCTACGTCGTCAAGGACCCGGTGAGCTTGAGGTATTACCGGTTCAAGGAACAAGAGCACTACTTGATCAAGATGATGGACGGCAAGCACACTCTCGACGACGCCCAAAAGGCGTTCGAGAAACGCTTTCGTCCGGACCGTCTCACGCTCGAAGACCTGGAACAGTTCGGCCAACAACTCCTCAAAGCCGGGCTCGTGCAGAACGAAACGCCGGCCGCCGGAAAATTGCTCTACGAGCAACGCACCAAGCGGACGCGTCAGAAGTTGATGCAGAACTTCACGAACATCCTCTACGTGAAGATTCCCATCTTCGACCCCGAAAAGATCCTGACGAAGATGCTCCCGCCGCTGCGCTGGATCTTTACGACGAGCTTCTTGTTGCTCAGCTTCGGGTTCATGCTTTCGGCGTTGTTGTTGTTCGGGACACACTTCGAGGCATTTCGTGAGCGGATGCCCTCGTTCCAGGAATTCTTCAGCTTCAAGACGGTCGTGTATGTGTGGGCTGCGTTGGGGGTGGTGAAAGTCATCCACGAGTTCGGACACGGGCTCTCTTGTAAGGCGTTCGGCGGGGAGGTCCACGAGATGGGCTTCTTACTATTATGTCTCTCGCCGGCTATGTATTGTAATGTGTCGGACGCCTGGACGTTGCCGAGTAAGTGGAAACGAATTCTCATCAGTTTCGCGGGAATCTATGTCGAATTAATGATCGCCGCGGCGGCCACGTGGATATGGTGGTACACCCCGAGCCAACCGTTTATCAATTATATGTCGTTATGTTTGATGATGGTCTGTTCGGTCAGTACGGTTGTGTTCAACGGCAACCCGCTGATGCGTTTCGACGGCTACTACATGCTCGCCGACTACTTGGAAATCCCGAACCTCCGAGAACGGGCCAACAAGTACCTTTCACGGTTGTTCCAGGAACACGCCCTCGGGATCGAACAACAACCCGAGCCGTACATGGCTCTGTCCCGCAAGATATTGTTCGTGACCTATGCCATCGTCAGTTATGTCTACCGGTGGATGATCACGTTCGTCATCTTGTACTTCATGGCCACGTTCCTCAAGCCATATAAGCTCGAAGTCCTCAGTCAATTCTTGGCCTTATTTGCGTTGGGTTCGATGTTTGGTTGGCCCCTGGCGAGGATGATCCAAAACTACAACAAACGCGGGAGGCTCCCGGACATGAAAGCGTTCAACACAACGATCACGGTCATCCTCTTTACAGTCCTCCTGTTAATCGTCTTCCTCGTGCCGGTGCCGATCTCTCGGATTCGGACGACGGGCATTGTTCAACTCAATCCCAAGGCGCTCGAACCCGTGCCGGTCCGAGTGCCAGGGATTCTCGAAAAGCTCGGTCCCGACATCAAGGAAGGTGCGAGGGTGACCGAAGGCCAGACGATCGCCCTGTTCAAAAATCTCCAGGTGGAGCGTGAGTACGAGCAGGCCAAAACGACGGCGAGCATCAAACTCATAGTATTCGAC
>CAYYUU010000347.1:0-7425 GCA_964474955.1 uncultured Alcaligenaceae bacterium
ACGCCGGCGTGAATATACGCCGAGACGCGGGTTCGATTCCCGCCGCCTCCACTCTCCAGGCCACTTACGATTGTTCGCGAGTGACCTTTTTTCTTGGGATGATGTGGGCTCAACCCTGGCGGAGTGCAGGACCAATATCCGTACGAGCCGCATGCCACGCAGGTACAATTCCGGCAAGCAACCCTGCGACCGCCGCCACCAACATACCCATCCCGGCCAGAGTCCAAGACGGCGTGAATGCAATCGTAACGGCTTCGGCACCGATCGACAGCCTACTGAGTTTCAGAACCAACGTTGCGACAGCCACACCAATGGCTCCACCGGCCACACTGAGCAACAGACTTTCTGTCAGCACCAATCCAAACACCCTCAGCCCGGAGAAACCAATCGTTTGCAAGACGGCGTACTCCTTGAGGCGGTCCTGCACCGACATGAGTGTGGTCGTCGCCACGAGCGCCAGAACTAATCCCACACAGGCGTATCCCAGGTAATGGGCCATTCCGATTAACTGAGTCAAATCTCCGAGGGCCTTGGCCTGGAAGACACCTTTGGGACGAGTATCGGTTTCGACAGGCCCGCCCCGAAACATCTCATCGATCTCTGCGCACTTGCCATCCGCATCGATTCCTTCAGTGAGCATGACTTCGAGTTGTGTCACCGTGCCGACCAAATTCAGACCTTTGCCGCGTTGTAAAAATTCCAGATGCGAGTAGATATAGTTTTCCTCGGCAGGATTTTCGCTCCTGTAAATGCCTGCCACGTTCACGCTCAAATCGCCAATCGAAAACTTATCACCAACTCGAATCCCACGCCGGTACGCAACGGCTCGACCGACGACCGCCGCATCCTGATGTTGCTCAAACTCTGACCAGTTCCCCGACACCAGTTTGAAGTCACGAGACTTGCGTAACTTTGCGGGAGGGACGCCATAAAACACGACGACGTCCAAACTCGCTCGACAGTTATTCGTGAAAACCTGAATCGGAACGACGTCGCGCACCCCTTCGAGGGCGGCGATCTTTTGATCTAATTCTTGTGGCAGATGGCTCGTCGCCGTGCAAAACTTGTTGGCTTGAAAGACGATCAGCGAGCCTTTCGCTTCTTGTCGGCGCTGGAGGTCATTCATGCCTTCTTGCACGGCCCTTACGAAGCAAAAGACGAACAGAGCCACCGCCGAACCACTCACCGTGAGAAGTGTCCGAGAACGATGCCGCCACAATGTTTTCAAGGTGTAGGGCAGAAATTTAAACATCCTTCCACTCCGTCTCGGACCGTTTATTGTGCGTCAGAAAACAGAGCGGGCTCGTGTTCAGAACCGCCTGTCTGAACCAATTTGCCGTAGTTCAGCCGAAAATGTTTGTCGGCAATCTGGGCCGCGTCGGCGTCGTGCGTCACCACCAAGAGCGTAACGTTGAGCTGCTCGTTCAAGCGTTTCAGCAGGTCGAGGATTTGCTCGGAGGTTTCGGGATCGAGGTCGCCTGTCGGTTCGTCGGCCACGACCACTTTTGGATGAGCAACGATGGCTCGGGCGATGCCGACTCGTTGTTCCTGTCCGCCAGACATCTGACGCGGATAGTGGTCTGCCCGGTCGAGTAGGTCGACGGCCTTCAAAGCGATCTCGATGCGCTTCCGGCGTTCGCTTCGAGGCATGGGCAGCAGCAACAAGGGCAGTTCGATGTTTTCGTAGGCCGTCAACACCGGCACGAGATTATGCGTCTGAAAAATGTAGCCCATGTTGGCGGCTCGCCAGTTGGAAAGTTTGGTCCCCGGCAAACGAGTGATGTCTGTCCCGTCTATCACTATCGATCCGCTGTCGGGCCTGTCGATACTCGCAACGAGATTGAGCAACGTAGATTTGCCTGTGCCGCTGGCTCCCATCAACGAGATGAACTCACCCTGTTCGATGTTGAGCGAGACCCCGTCGAGCGGAGTAATCGTCTCGCCCCCCTTGCGATATTGTTTTGTGACGTTCTGAATTTCGATAAGCGCCATTACTTGTTGTCTCCCTTCCGAAGACTTCCCGGGGCAAGATCGAACTTCCCTAACGAAAAGTCCTCCCCCGTGATATGGATGCGGTCGCCATCATGGAGGCCATCGGCTCCACCGGAGATGACTCGGCTGGAAACGTTCACCCCCTGTTTGATTTCCACCAGACCGTTTGCCTCGACTGCGCCCGTCTGAACCTTCGTTTTCTTCGCGGCTCCAGCGGATCGGTCGGCAAGCCACACATAAGCACCATTGTCTCCGTTGAGGACAAGCTGTTTGGGCAAGTAGAGTTTCAACCCTTGTGAAGGCTCCGAAGACTGGTCCGGTTCTTTGGGTGCCAAAAAAGTCACGTCGACCAACATCTCCGGCTTGAACACCTTTGGCGGGTCGTCGATGGAGACTTTCACTTCCAGCGTGTTCTTCTGAATGTCGGCCTTGGAACTGATGAACAGAACTTTGCCGAGTCGTGGAGCATCCAGGGCCGGGTTGTCGATCTTGACCGGCTGACCGAGACGAACTTTTGGGATGTCTTCGAAGCGAACGTCGACGCGGATCTGGAGCATGTCGGGCCGATACATCGTGACGACGGTGCTGCCATCGTGGCCCGACGTTCGGGTCGCCTCGCTGCCAACTTTGGCCCCTGTATGAGTCACGAGGTGAAAAATACGACCGGTCACCGGCGCTCGAATCGTCATGCGATCCAGCCGTAGTTTGGCTTCGGCAACGGCTACTTTGGCGTTTTCCAGACGAGCTTTTGCAACACCAACAAGAGCCCTGGCGGTTTCTTTGGCCTCGGTTTCGTCGGCAAGAAGTTCGAGTTGAGTCTGGAGCGAATCCCGGCGTTGCTTCAGTGCGGCCTGCTCTTTCTTGAGCGATGCTTCTCGATGACGCAACTCTTCCACGAGTGCCTTCGCCGATTCCAATTTACTTTTCGCCAGGTGAATCTGGATGCCTGCGACGGCTCCTTTCGCTCGCACCTTACCATCGTAATCTTGCTTCGCCACTTTCTGATCGGCCAGCGCACGCCGAAGTTGAAAGGGAAGATTTTTCAACCGTGTTTCCACCTTGGCGAGAGCGGCCTCCGCTTTTCGCAATGGGGCCTCCAGGTGAACCGGCTTTTGCAACTTCGTCTTGGCAGCCCTCAGAACGGACTGGCCCTTATCCAACTCGGCCTGTTGCAGTTTCTCGTTGGCTTGGGCTCGTCGGTACGCCAACTGCGCATCGGCTTCGATAAGTTCCGCAATCGGCTCACCCTCTTTGACAGATTGGTCTTCCACGACTAACAGTTTTTCGATGACTCCCGGTGCGAGGGCCGGGACTCCCACCGGAGTGGGACGGGGCTCGACCCAACCCGCAGCTTTGAACAACGGCGTTCCCTCTTGGCGAACCTCGGAGGTCGTGGAAATGACAGGCACCACAGTCACAGGTTTGGGTGGAAAAACTAAGTCTCGTGCGGCCCACGCCACCAACGACAAGACCCCAACAAGCAACACCGACGGCAAAATATATCGGGTTAACAAATGCCGCCGAGATCGGACGCTCGACGGCTTCGTGTCGCCCCGCTCGATCGCCAGTCCGCTGAGATCAACGTCGTTGCTCATGTGCTTCACCTCACTTCTGTTTGACAAAGATTTTGTTGGCCAGAATGGTCAGGTTCCCGGACTTGTCCCGCTTGGCTTTTCCCTGGACAACGACGGTGTACAGTTCCTTGACCTGCAGCAATTCGCGAGCATCCGCTTTCACGACAGAACTGTTTTCGTCGACGACTTTGATGAACGCCGTGGCCGTCTTCAACTTGTCGAGTTCACAACAGTAGTCCCACGGTTTTGGGCAGTTGTCGCCAGGAATGTCGCTGCATGCCCGAAGAGAATTATCGACGATGGTGAACGCCGCTCGGTCCTTGATCCAGGGATTCTCTTTACCACCGATGCGTCCGACGATCGTGACCTCATCGCCGTCCTTGGCTTCTTTGCGCACGGCGATGACATCTTTACTCTTCTTGGGTTCGGACTTGAGGATGAATTTCTTGCCATCCACCTTGTTCTTGTCCTCGGCGGAAGAAGTTTTGGATTGGTCGTCACAGCCAATGGCCACGACCAACGCAAAGCCGAGAACCAACGAAATCGAGTAACGCATGTACTTCACTCCTTGCTTGTTGAGGCAGCCGCCCAACCCAGCCGACCAGGTCTCAAACGGTTTTCAACCCATCGACGATGGGTATTCGAAATGCTCGAATGGCCGGAGGAACGGCCCCAAAGAAACCGAGTAACAATCCAACTCCGCAACCGATCAACACAGCCACGCTGTCGACGCGCAAGGCAAAGGCTCCCATGGTGAACCGAATTGCGATTCCATTGACAAACATTAATGCGATGAGAGTCGCCAACAGGCTTGCTGCCGCCGCCAACAACACACCCTCTTGAATCAAGCTCAACACGATGACTCGGCGGACAAACCCAATCGTTCTGAGCATCGAAAGTTCGGGGATTCGTCCGACCACAGAGCCATACATCATGTTCAGTCCGGCAAACACGCCTGCTCCTGCAACTAACAACACGACCAACCAGGCTAACCAACGCACTGGCCCATAATCCTTTTGCAGCGAGGCATAATATTCGGTCTCTCGCATGGCTTGCAGTTCCAGGTCGAGCCTCTCCGCACAGAACATTTCCAGGTCGGCAAAGTCGCCTTCTGGCGTTAGAGTCACGGCCACGATGCTCAAATCCTGACGCTTCATCGCCTGCTGTAAGTCATCCAGACGACACCAGATTTCCGATTCAAAAGCCGATCCACCTGCCGAGAAAACGCCGCTGATCCGCCAGGTTCGTCCCTCCATCGTTAACGTTTGGCGGACCGCAAGTCGCGCCTCCGGGACTCCGAGTTTGGCCGCGACGAGACGCCCGATCATGACCTCGCCGGGCTCGGGCCAATTCCCTTTTTCGATCTGGACCTGACGACGAACGAGCAACACAGATCGAGTCACACCACGGACCAATCCCATCGACGGCTCATGGTTTTCCATTCTGACTTGCGTGCCCAGATACAATTCGGGAGAGACATATTTTTGGCCATATCGTTTTTGAATGCCGTTCACGCTCGCTGGAACGAGATCGCTTGTGCGCATGGGTACGGAGGAATATTCGAGATTTTCGCCCATCCCGAGAGAGAGCAGAATGGCCGTTTGCGGATCGCCACTGACGGCGAGTGAGCGTTCTAACCCTCGAATAAATCCGACCACCACGAAAATCAGCGTGATGACCGTCGTGAGACAAGCAAATGTCAACGACGTTCGCAACGGACGCCGGAACAGATTTCGGATGGCGTATTCCCAAGGGAGCAAGCGGAAGAACATATATATGACATTACCTGTAAAACAGTAGTGCGCAGCCGAGTATATCTGTGCGTATGAAGACGCATAGAACCGCATTATATTCGCGCTTCCAAGCACAGTTCCTGGAACTATTCGTCAGCGGTCACTACTGTATCACAGTAGGAAAGATTGATTCAGAATGCGCACACAAGCCCCCGAAGACCATTTCTTCTCGAAAGGCAGAGGCGTAAGAGATGCTTGTTGGAAGAGTTGATTTGGGGTTAGGTCCTCGACAACTCTGTGCAGCGCGTCATTTACCTGGGCAGTCACATGCACGTTTTGTTCGAGAATGGCACCGCCACAGATGCCCTGGCATTCGCAAGGGGATTGGTCGTTTGGTAGGAACGGGGCATGATCTTGATTTTTGTTGGTTGGTTCTTTTTCGGAAGAATCGTCCGGGAAGTCGTCTTGGTTTGATGGCTCTTCCTGGCAGCAATCATGACCATTCGGACAACATTCTTGATCGACGTGTTCTTTTTCTTGATCGACGTGCTCTTCTTTATCGGCTTGATTCAGCTTGCAGCACGTATTCCAGGTAGGACATTTCTCGGAAACGGCGCACACTCTTTTTTTGCACCAAATGGGGCAAAAGAAAATTGCGACGATCAGTGAAAGATGCAGTGCCTTCCGAGCCATATGTTGGCACCTGTTCGATGCTGGAGAAAGATCCTTAATTAATTATGCATTATACGTTTGACTCACATGCGTTGCAAGGTTGCACAATATCGTTTCATCAAGCATCATTGAAAAGTTGACCTTCGATCGGGATCATCTTACGCAGGTAATTGTCTGATTGACACTTTGTCTTTGAGTTCTTGGGGAGTTACGTCTACGACATCCTACCAACCCCAACCCTCGGGCCAATCGATTCCGAGCAGTTCATGCGGTCTTTGGTTCTTTCTCTTGCCTACGCGAAAGACCATCAGATTCCAATACAGACGCTTCAGGTTCAACAACTTTTGGCTCACATCCCGGTGAAGAGATTGACGCATCCGAACGATACTGTTGAGTCCTTCCACACCACTACTGGCACAAACCGAGCTGTCGAGGATCTCGCGTGCGAACGCCATTACTTCTTGGCCCACAGAACCGGCTTGGTCCAACACGGCCATAGCCAAAAGCCAGAAACATCGAAGACCTCCACGACTCTTCGATTCGCTTTGCATCACTTCCGAGCTATGACGAGCACATACGAAATCCACCGCCGCACAGACCAGTTCTTTCTCCGCCTCGATGGCATCGAGTTTTCTTCCGCAGTGTCCAGGTGAGCCAGCGTCTGGTCGCGCTTCAACAACCTCTTGGCGTTGCCAAACTCTTTCTCGGGCAATTGCTCACACGCGTGTTGGACAACACCTTGAGCACCGAGGCATGTGTTGAGTTGGCCTTCGGCAGTGATCATGGGTAACGCCCGTTTGGCTTGTTGCCACGCTTTGTCGGCTTGTCCCAACGATCAAACGCCTCTTCGGCCTTTTTCCACGCCTGTAGCCGAGCTTCTCCCACGCCCCGAAGGTCTTGGCCGTGTCGGTTCTTTTGGTCATAGTTTCGTTGGGCTTTCTCGGTAGTCTCCAAAGCCCGGCTGGCTTGGCCTGGCAAACGTCTCAGCCCCCGCTCGCCTTCTCGCGACGTGTAGAAGTGATCCAGCCCAAAGGGAATGGCTTGTTGGCCTTGCTTCTGTCCTTGTTCGTTGAGAAGATCGATGCCCTTTTGCAAAGCTGTGCACGCATCACAGACAATGTGGTTCCATTCACTTAATCCTACAAATCCAAAAGTGAATCGAGCGGCTGAGAATGAAAAGACCCGCCACAGGCCGGGTGTACTCTGTATTCCCTGACAGACTTGCAGTTCTTGGAGCCATCTTTGAGGACGGTACTTTTGGTTCGCTGTGTAAGGCATTAAACGCCACCGGGGCTGGATCGAGGCGAATCGTGATGCTCGGAGAAGGTGGAACCGCACTCTAGTCGGGAGTACAATCACACCAATCGATTGGAATGCTTATCGGAACAGATACTCTCCAGGAAATATCAGATGAGACCAAGACTCATACCGTACCTCTTGATTGCCACCGTTTC
>CAYYUU010000348.1:0-7417 GCA_964474955.1 uncultured Alcaligenaceae bacterium
AGTACAGAAGCCACATTGTTGGGCGTTGTACTGAACGAACTTGGCGGGAACGCGAGCCGGGTCGCCGTCGGTGGTCACGAGAGATTCGGCAGTCTGGATACTCTTCCCATCGGCCTCAATGGCGAGCATTGAACAAGCGTAGATGGGCTTGCCTTCGAGCAAGACAGTACAAGCGCCGCACGTGCCGGCGTCGCAGACTCGCTTACATCCGGTGACGTCGAGATAATTGCGGAGTGCGTCGAGCAACGTCACGCGAGGTTCGAGACTCGTGGTGGTCTCTCGCCCGTTGATGGTGAACGTCATCCGCACAGGGTTGGGGCCACGACGAGCGGCTTGTTGTTGTGCGGGAGCTTCGGCATCGACGGTCGGCAACGCAACCGAGCCGAGAGCGGCGGCAGCCCCGGCAGTTCCGGAACCCTTCAGAAAATCACGTCGGGAAAAGCCCGAGTCGTGAGATTCGGGAGCACCATCTTGTTTGGGATCTTGTGGGTCGTGCATTCGGTCAGACCCTCCGTTTGTAGGAAAGGAACTTTATCAGTCCAAAGCAGAGGTGAGAGGTGAGGGACTCCGGTTCGGAGCTTGCACCTTCCAACGGGCTGATTGTAAAGACGGAAAGATGGGGACTCAAGCGCCGAGTTTGTGGAATTGGGAAAATGTGAGGCGTGGAATTATGAGTGCGAAATCTCGGATTCGTTTTTTGAGAAGGCTACGAACTGGTGACCTTTTTGGGAAACGCTCTGTTGTCGGGAGATGCTGGTTGGGGTAGAGCCGGATTGCTTCCCACGGGCTTACGCCACGTGGCAACAATCTATCGCCGCTGTGCAGCTCCAAACAATGACAACAAATGCAACAACAAATGCCGCTCCTTGAATTTCAGTTTCGATGAGGCATTGTCCCACCGAAAACAACTGGACATTTCGTAATCGCACGGATAGCAAGTCAATGGTGTCTTTCCGCGAACTGTGAAGTGTGTTGATTGGGAGAGAATAATGTTTAGTTATCGAGCAAAGTTACTCGTTGCAGTTGTGTTCGCGACCTCTTTCCTGTTCGTTTGCCTCGCGAAGAACGCGCACGCGGAACTTCCTCCGGGGAGCTACGACGCACTCCGCAAAAAAGCAAAGGAAGCCGTGATCATCCAAGTGACCGCAGTGGAGAAACAGCCCGTCAAGGCAGGGATCATCAAAGTGACACTCAAGGCGAAAATCCTACACGTCGAGCGCTCCAAGGCCAACTTAAAAAAGATGCAAACCATCGTCATCAAGTACACACACATCGACCCGAAGAAAGTTCGGTTTGTTGGAGCCAGACCAGTGCCTCTTTTGAAACAAGGTGAAGTGTATCCCGCGTTCCTGAATCCAGCCAAGCAAGGAAAATTTTATCAGCCAGCCGCGTACGGGGAGAGTTTTCGGATGACCCCAGAGAAATGACATTCTCGCGCAACAGGCTCGACAACAGGTTCCAGTTAATCACTTTCCACGACGTAGGCAATCGGTGTTCCGATCATCCGTCGTTCTGACCGGCGAAGACTTGAAGCAGTCTCGAGTGTTGCCAGGTTTGGATCGGTTCGGCGTTTTTTTCGGCTCTACAAATTCAACTGTGTTCCAGTCGGCGACATCCCTCGTAAACCACTGTTTCATCAGTTCGCCGGACGGCATCGTCTTTCTCCTCGTATCGAGTTTTTGCCGCCAGCGTGCGACACCTGTTTTCTGATTGTCCTGGGCGCCGTCGGATAAACCAGTGTCGTATTTTGGTGGCGGTCGAAAAGCAACCTTCCCAAATGCCCTTGGCCAATTCTGCCCTTTGCAAAAAACTCAGTCGCAGTCAGAATGACTCCAGTTGGTGCACATCGTGGGAAAATCGAATCGATGCATCCATCTACCAGGATCGGAGGTCTATTGTGCGCGTGTTAATTGCTCTCGGCGTCATGCTCGGGATGTGTTTGGTTCCGACGCCGGTTCATGCTCTCAAATTAAAAAACGTCCGGCCAACCACGGGGCGGTTCGGTGCTACTCGGAATATTACAGAGTATCTTCCCGGAGGTTGTGTTTATCTCTCGTTCCAGATCGCCGACATCACCGTCGATCCCAAGACCAACGATGTCAAGTACCAGACGACCCTTGAGGTGTTTGACGAGAAGAACAAATCGTTGCTCAAACGCACGTCGGTCCCACAGGAGGTGACGCTGAGCGGAGGCAACGAACTTCCGAGCTATGCCTTTACGTTCTTAAGTCCCGACCAACCGTCTGGCAGGTACACCATGAAGGTGACGGTAAAGGACCTGCTCGGCAAACAAACGAAATCGTTCACGCACAAATTCCGCATCTTGTCACCAGCGTTCGGCATTGTCCAACCGACGGGGGTGTCGATGGGTCTGGTTGGTCAAGATTACGCCTTGAGTTTCGGACTCGTCGGAATGAAGAAGGACGAGAAAACAATGCTGCCGAAGATTATCTTGACCGTCCAGATGACCGATTTGAAGGGCAACAAGATGTTCCCAAAACCCCGAACTATCGACGTTGAGAAGTTGCACGGGCCTGTTACGGATCTGACCAAGAAGGATCTCATACCAATCGGCTTGCCGTTTTTCTTGAATCGTCCGGGCCGATTCATCATTTCCGTCATCGCCGAAGACAAGATCGGAGACCAGAAAGCCAAGTTCACGTTCCCCCTGCGCGTCCTTGACTCGGAAGGGTAGACTGGTAAGTAAGAAGAAAGATGGGACGATGTGTGTACGGCGGGCCGCGCCCGCCATTTCCATTCCCACCGAGAGAACATGGGAACGTCGTCCCACTCTCAATGACGAATTACCACGCAACGCCCACCACTCGCAGGAGTGCATCATGAACGAATTGGATCAACGCATTGCCCAGTTCGAAAAAATGGCCAACGACGACCCAGACAACGAACTCGGGCACTTCCGTCTCGGTAAACTGTATATGGAAGCCGAGCGTTTCGAAGACGCCGTCCAGTCGTTGAAGCGAACGCTTGAGTTGAGCCCTCAGTTCTCCAAAGTGTACGAACTCTTGGGCAGCTCTCTCATGCGGCTCGATCGGAAAGAAGAAGCCGTCGAAACCCTCACCAAAGGGTTCGAAGTCGCCGACGAACGAGGCGACAATATCCCCCGTGACACGATGGCCGACATGCTCGTCGAACTCGGCCAACCGAAACCCGAATCCAAACGAACCGAGGGACCGGGTGAGGTCGGCGGTGAAGACACAGGTTTTCGATGTTCGACTCCCGGTTGTCCCGCAGGCACGCACGCCATCCAATTGCCCGAAGCACCGTTTCCCGATGCGCTCGGAGAACAAATTCACGCGAAAGTTTGTGGGCTCTGTTGGTCCAACTGGCTGCAAAACTTGAGCGTTAAGGTGATCAACGAAATGCATCTCGACCTGAGCACCGATAAGGGCCAAGAAGTCTACGACCAATACATGAAAGAAACGCTCGGCCTGGCCTAATTGCGTTTGAGGCGTTCCGATGGAACACACTGAATATTTAGTCTCGTATGGAAAGTCCGGCGGCTTTGGACGCTTTCGCGCGGAAGCCGCCGAGCCATTTGACCGTGGTCAACGCGTCGTCATTCGCACGAATCGTGGACCCGAGTTGGGAACGGTTCTGTGTGCGGCCAAGTCGTCTCACCAACGAGCGTTGAAGGATACGACCGTCGGTCAACTCGTTCGTGAAGCCACGCCCAACGACGAAGAACAAAACACCACGAACGCTTCGCTTGCCCAAAATATCTTTGACGGCGCACGCGAGTTCGCACGCGAATCGGATCTACCGATCGAAATTCTCGACGTCGATCTTGTTCTTGATGGAAGCCAGGCCACCCTCCATTCGCTCATGTGGGCCGAAGCCGACCTCACGGAATTCACAACGCGGTTGCGTCATCGCTTTGGACTCGTCATCGGTTTTGAAGACCTCGGACTCCCTGTGAATTCCGAGGAGGAAGAAGAGACACACGGAGGATGCGGCAAACCGGGTTGTGGTCATAGTTCCGGAGGCGGATGCAGTAGTTGCGGAAGCGGCGGTAGTTCTTCGTGCGGCAGTGGCGGCGTAGACATGAAGGACTATTTCGCCCACCTTCGCGGACAGATGGAAGATCACTACGACCGATCAGGCCGGACGCCGTTGTTGTGATCGGCATGAGACCAATGTTACAAGAGGGTAAGGAAGAGGGATGCCCTCTTCCTTACCCTCTTGTAAATTCATCCCCATACGGAAAGAATTCTCATGACAATTCCCTCCTCCAAGCCGCATTTATTCATGCCTTTCGTCATCTTCGCAGGCTTGATCCTCCTTGCCGGAGCGGTCTGGTCGCGACCTCCCGCAGGATCGAATTTCGACCGCGTGAAAGAAGCCGACAAAAAAGTCTTCTCGAAACGCTTCGAGAAAGAAGTCTGGCCATTGATGAAACGCAATGGCAAAGATGGATGTGTCGGTTGCCACACTCCAAAACATCGGTCTGCGTTGCGTTACAGCGGGAACGCCGACAAGGATTTTCGCAACATGCTGAAAAGTGGCTTCCTGCTGCCGGACGATCCGGGCAGCGCCTTGCACCTCGTCCAAACGAATAATTCGCGGACCAAAATGCCGCCCGGAAACCGCAAACGTTGGACCAAGACAGAAATCGAAGTCTTTCGAAAGTTCGTCGTCGATCTCGACAAGAAACAACAGAAGGCGAATTGATTTCCGCGTCCGACCAACTCATTCGGTGAGAGCCTTCAACTCCGCACGAAATCGAGCGGGTTCGCGAAGTCGTCCGAACGCCTCATCCGCCTTCGCGATATCGTCTTCGCCGAGCTTGTGCATCGATGCCAAAATGTGGCATCGTTCGAGATGGATTCGTGCTTCGTAGGCCGTTCGACCCATTCCCTCAATGGCTGCCAATTCTTCTTCCTTAACCTGCAGAGCCTTCTCGGGTTGTCCGCATGCAATGTGGAAAGTGGCGAGGGCGTCGAAGAACAATTCACCCGGCTGGCAAAGGAGCTGCCGGATTTGTTGGAGGGCTCGGTCGTGGAGCGTTTGGGCGTCTTCGCCCTGTTCGGTACGCGCAGCCAACACGCCCTTCCATAACAAAAAGACAGCGAAATGTTCTTTGTTTCTCCGACGACAAGCCGCCATCTCTCCAATTTCGGCCCAGCCTGCCAAAGATTCGAAATCTCCGAGACGATACGCGATGCGGCAGAGCCTTGCGCACGCCTCGGCTCGGTAGAAATCGGAATCCTCTTCGTCGGCCATCGCGAGAGCTTGTCGGCCGTGTTCTTGTGCGTCCTCGAATCGCCCGCACGCCATGTGGTAATCGATGCGGCAATCTTGAACGCAGTGACGGCATTCGAGCCCCGGCGTCAACTCGCGCTTCATGTATTCCAACGCACGCTCGATCGCCTCGGCGTGGCCTTCCGGGTCGATCGCGACATACGCGCTGATGAGGTCTTCTTGAAGGCAAATCCTTTGGGGAAAATCTTTGAACTCTGGACGACACGCTTCGAGCGTGGCCTGCATCGCTAAATCGAGAACCTCGCGATAATCCGAGTTCTTGAACAACATGACTTGCAATCGCCAGTGGTCGAACATCAACACCCAACGAACCTCATGGAGCGAGTGCGCGAGGTCTCGTCCGTGTTCCAGAATCTTTAACGCGCGGTCGGGATCGTCCTGCCGGTGCGAGATTCCTTCGTCAAGTAGTTGATGGAGCCGAAGCCTGTCCCGGTCGTTAGACAGGTAGGCGTCGATGCGATCGTCTTCAATCCATTCCCACACGCTCATGTGTTGTTGCCCTTCGTCTGTTTTTTCGGAGTCGCAGTCACACGGGAAACCCGAAATTAATATCTGTCCGGTTTTTTTTGGTCGTAGGTACACGCGAGCCGCGTGTACCTACGAAACGGACACACATAAATTTCGCCTTCCCAGTATGACTGCTCCTTTATTCCTCTTCGATCTCCTGAAGACGCGCCAACATCGGCTCAGGCTTTCGGAGTTTGCTGATGGCTTCGCGTGTCCGAGAAATATCTTCGGCATTCAGTTTTCCGGCTAGCTTTCGGAGTCGGCAACGATCCACTTGCATCCGGGTTTCCGCTCCAAACATGCCGCGATTTCCGATCGTCTCGAGTGCGTGGTCGCGAGCCCACACGGCTCGGTCGAAGTCGTCGCCAACTTCGTGGTAGTAAGCCAGCGTGTCAAAGTACTCTTCGGACGGTAGTTCGCCGAGAGCGCGCATTCCGTTGCGAGCTTGGTGGTAGAGTCGCTGGGCTTCGTCGACTTCGCCTTCACACCGGGTCAGCACGGCTTGCCAGAGCAATGCCTCGGCCAAGTCGCTGTGGCGGTTCGAAGCTTTTCGGGCGAGCGTTTCCAGCTGGGTCGCATACAACTTTAAGTTCTCCCAGTCTCCCCGGTAAAACGCAACGTTCGCCAAGCTCGCCCGGACGTTCGTCGAGTACCAGGAATCCATCCGGGACGCCGACTCCAACAACGCGAGGTGGTCCATGGCCGTTTCCCACGCTTCCTCGAGCCGACCCGTCAGCCGCAGAAACGTCGTCTTTCCGCTGAGATGGACTGACCGATGTTCGCCTGGTCCCGGTGGGATGACCGAGTCGGCGTGTTCGAGTGCCGCAGCAATTTCGTCGCGGTAACCTTCCACGTCGATGGCCGTGTAGATGCTGTTGAGTTTGTTGACGATGGCCAGATACCACGGATGGCCCCGGAGTTCGGGGCGGTTTCCTTTGAGGTAGCACGCGATGGCATCATCGAGCAAGCCGCGGAAGTCTCGTTTGTGGGCCACCACCGTCAAGACGTACCAAACTTCGTAGAGGTACGCCCACCACGGCTCACCCAGACGTTCGGCCAACGCCCGACCTCTGCGGTGGATTTGGCAAGCGAGGTCGGGATCCTTCTCGGCAATGTCGAAGGCTTCCTCAAAGCATTCGGCCATCTCAAGCCGTTCTTCGTCTCCAGCGATTTCGTACTCCGCTTCTTTGGTGGTAAACCACGACCACAAACTCATGGGTTGTCTGTCTCCTTCGAACTCAGCGTTTGGCTGCAATTTGGTCGAGGTGCTTGTAATAACTTTCGGGCTTTTTGAGTTTCTTCGCGGCGGCGCGGGCTTGCTCCAGGTCGGCGTCGGTAAGTCGGCCAAGTTGGGCCAGCCAGCGACACCGTTGAACCTGCACGTGAGCTTCCCGGTCGAGCATCCCCAGATTCTTGATGATCTCGAGTTCGCGTTCTCTAGCCTTCAAAGCTCGCTCGAAATCGTCGGTAAGCTGGTAGAAGTACGCCATCGCGTCGGACTGATCGCCGGAGGGCGGCTCGCCGATCCGCCGGCTAATGTTGCTGGCTCGATGAAAAAGTCGTCGGGCTTCGTCGTCTCGGTCTCCGGCTCGGCGTGCGACAATCGCTTGCCACGTAAGGGCCTCGGCCT
>CAYYUU010000349.1:0-7415 GCA_964474955.1 uncultured Alcaligenaceae bacterium
AGCCATCGGTGTCGCCCATTCACAAAGCCCGAGTTTGTCACGAGAACACTCCTTCCAGGTTTCGAGGTCTAACATTACCTAAACTAGCCGATCAGGATACCTTGCATCGAAAACCCAGACAAGGCAGACTAAATAGATGGGCGACTCGGACACTGTTCTCACGTCCATTCCGATCACTCCTTGGTGATCCGGTGGTGGCGAATGCGTTGGCGTTCGAGCCCGAAGGCTTTGGCTCGCGTGACGTTGGGCCAAGCGACGTCATGAAGTGTCGCAATCGCGAGTGGTGGTATTCGGTGGTACGTCCCCGAGCGACTAAGGAATGCGACACTTGCGAGCGTCCCGCTGTTGCTCACTTGTTCGGAAATAGTTCTCCCAGATCGGCGAGGGTGAAGTTGTCCGCCGATCCGATCCCCGATTCGTTCATCGGAGCTTTGCCGGCGAGTATCTCCTTCCATTCATTCTGAATCGCCTTTTTTTGTTTCTCCGAGAGGGTCCAGGAAAGCGGTGGCGGACTACTCTGGAAGTGGAAGGTGATGGCCTTGACTTCGATCCCTTTTTTCTTGGTCGTGGGCAGGTCCCAGATTTCGGGTTCGGAAGGGTCGCCCCGGCCAGGCCATAACTCGGTCCTCCCTTTTTTCAAAGTCTCGGTGGCCTTGGTGAGGTATGCCATCTCTTGAGTCGATAGCTTCTTGTTCGGTTCCTTTATGCTGGCCTCCAATTCCTTCTCTAATCCTTTGAGGCCCCGAATCGTTTGCTCGAACTGTTGGGTGAGTTTGCCACGACTCAGGATCTCGTCGGGTATGGCCGCACTTTGTTTGAACGACCGACTGAACTCCTTTTTGGTCTGCAAGAACTGCTTGACGATCTCGGCTCCCTCTGCTTTGCCCTCTTGTTCCAGTTCGTTGGCGAGGGCGGCTACCTGGTCGCTTGCCTCGCGAGCGTATTCCTTGGGTCGAGACAGGGGGTCATACTTTTCGCGGAGCAACCGCAACTCGAGTTCCACCCTCTCGGCTTGGGTCGAAACGCGTGTCGCCTCCAGAGCCGTCGCCGGGCCGAAAAACGCCATCTGGAATCCGTTGTTTCCGCTGGCCAGGTCGTTCGCCTTGCGAGCCGGGAATGGTTCAATCCGGACGATCAAGATTTGGTCAAAGGGAGCCGGCGGTGCGTCGGGACTCTTGTAGTACTGCAACAGATCGTCGACCATTTGGATGACCATCAACAACCCGGTGTTGTCCGAATACCCGCCATCACAAAAGTGTCGGTGCCGCCGTTTCCGAAGTTCCTCATCCTCTCTCCAGCACGATTGGTCGCAGTCGGCCAGGGTGATGGGAGTGACGTAGCTGAAGGAGGCCGAGAGGCGTGCCGCGGTGGAGATCCGTGGGTCGGCTTTTACTCCCTTCAGGGCATCGTCGTAGAACTGGAGGAAGTCGATCGGTTTGGAGACATACTCCTCACCCCGCTTTGTCTTCCCCGCCTCTCGATAGGCCGTCGCCATTTGTTTCGTCGCGGACACTTCGATGTGAATGGGGGAGATCGAGACACGCTGGCCGGTCTCCACGCAAGTCGCGTTATAGATCACAGGAGGGGCCAAGCCGTCTTTGACTAGCGGAATGAGGTCGCGGATCGAAACCTCGCTCATGGCCCTGCGGTATTTGTTGCCAGCCATTTTGTTCCACCAGAACGACTCCAATGAGGAGCCACGATCGACGTATCGCGGAGCCGCTGGCGCGATCGTCCGGACGAGATCCGGAAACGCCAATCCCCACCCGCAAGCCTCGAGTGTGCTGATGGTCGAAGCTTCCCAAATGTGATCGCGTTGCTCGTCGTCGAGCATGACCTTGAGCTTCGTGCCTCCCTTGTTCTGGCGCAGGCCGCGGTGGCCGTAATAGAACATCGTCCCGACGCCACCGCCGGAGACACAACTGATCAGGCCGACCGATTCACTGAAGCCAGGATAGTTCTTGTCTAACTGCGAAAGAACCTCGGCCGTCCACGCCGCGGCTTGAATGCCGCCGCCGGACGCCGTCACGATGACGAGCGTTCGTTTGCCTTTTTCGCCAGGGAACTTCCAGTTCTTCAGGGCGTCGACCCAATAGATCTGGTCGAGGGTTTCGTCTGCCGACTGCTGTATCTTCATGGCCTTCAAGTAGGCGTTTCTCGCGAGTTCCCCTTCGTCCTCGGGAAGCTTGGGGTCCCCAGGTGGGACAAAATAACTGACTTTGCCATTGTTTTTCCCTTTTTCCCGATGATTCAAGGGGAAGGAGTGGTCCACCCCAAAACCGAGATAGATCAGGAAGATCCAGGCCAAGGCGAACAGCGAGACGGGAACACTGTAATGGTCCAGCCAATACGCCAGTGAGGCGAGGAACCACCCCACGACGAAGAGCGAAAGTAACGCGAAGAAGATCGTCGGCCAGTTGAGTGACAACCACTTGTCATTTCGAAGATCGAGGAAGTACATGATGAGGTAGGCTGCCATAGAGATGAAAGCAACGACCAGTAATTGGGCCTGGCCCGGCAATAGCTTACCGGTCTCGCGGTCCGTGTACCCTGGCCCTCGCAAGAGCCACGAAATGCCTCTGCCCTCGGTTCCGAAGAGCCAAACGAGGGGGTTCCCTTTGGTCCAAGTGGGGATCTTCTTATTTCGGAACCAGGATTCAAAAGGCAGCATCCCCGAGGTGGAATGCCCATCGATGCCGCCCAGCGTCAATCGTTGAACGAACGCCATCCCGATGGCGGCTACGATCGCCGCAACTGCACCGACGACGATTCCGCCAACGGCCCACCCGACATTCTCCCGAACTATGTTTTCCTCGCTCATGGAGGTCCAAAGACACGCGCAGGGAAGTACAAGGGAAACAAGAACCCACCAACTCACCAAGAGAGGAGACCATCGTCGTCCCTCGTTGGCCTCCCCCTCGCCAGGGGGCGCACTTGTGGGTGTCTTGGCTTCCGGGCCCTCGGGCGTCTGTGCTTCATCCGGAGTTGGCTCAAGTTCTCCATCAAAACGCCAATCGATTGGAGAAAATCGTTCCCTTCCGAAACACCACAAGAAGCGAATGATCAGGATCCCCAGGGCAGTCGTGAAGAAGGACATCCAGGTGATCACGAACAGGTCGAAAAAGGATGACACGCGCCTGACCAAGAGAAGCCCCAGCAAGAGTTTGGGATTCAAATAGGCGGCCCCGAGCCAGAGCAGAATGGGCCCAAACATGACGAGAATCCCGAACCGCATGCGTAGTCCCCAGATGATGCCATTGAGGACCCACTGGGTCCAACCGAACCTCTGAATGGCCCACCGGGAGACGAACGCAATGGTCCCCAAGAACAGAAAGAATCCTAATAAGTAGGCAAGCAAAGTAAGCACAAGCCACCTCGTTTCGTGGATGAGAATTGGTTAGACAATTTCGAGGCCCCCCAGACAGGCGGAGAGGAGCCTTCCTGCGGACGATGTCAAGAATGGAAGTCGCGTTTGCCGGTACTTTTTGGACGGCCCTTTATTCCAGTTTCTTTCGTTCTGCCTCGATTAACGGGATGTAGGCTCGGTCCAAGCTGTGAGCCTCGAGGCGGTTCCGGACTGCCCCGACGATGAACGGGAGAAAATTGTTCAGAGAGATGTTCACCAAGTTAGCCAAGCTAGAGGCAAGTTCAAAAAATTTCGAAGCGGGGGAACTTCGAGGGGCTTGGGCACGTAGGACATTTTCCATGCCGACCTGTTGGTATTCATTGTCCAAGATGCTGGTGATTGGCAGGCGGGGGACAATGTCTTGCTCGGTGACGAATCGAAATACGCTATTCAAGAAATATCGGTTGTATTCGCTCGCGCCAGCAATATTGAACACCATCGGAGCGGCGTAGGTATAGACTCGATGGACGATCGCGTCCTCTTGTTCCAGACGCCAGGCCGCGAGAGTAGCCAGAGCGCCCCCGAGGCTGTGGCCGGTGAGCCAGATCGTGTAATCGTCACCAATGTCTTTAATCCGTTTTGCGATCGTGTCCGACAACTGTTTCCAGACAGCGTCGACGGCTTTGTAGAATCCCGAGTGGAGCTGGGCGTCAACGCCTAGGTCCGCATACGGGCTGTCGGCTTCTGGCGGGACCATCTTGTGATCGAAGTTTGTATCGACCCAGTCCCTGATCCCCGCTTCGGTCGTCGGCGCCTCACTGCCCCGGAATGCCGCGACGATGTTCTTTCCCTGGACGCCCACGAAGACTTGGGAATCGGTGCGGTCCTTGCGTTTGCGTGTGGACAAAAGCTCCCCTTCTATGCCCAGATCGTTGAGGAATTTCCGTTTGGCATCGTCGGCCTTGAGGTACGAAAAATTACACGCGACGGCCAGGGTGTGTGCATTGGCAAAGAAATCCACGGGGGAGGCGTCGGAAGGGCTCAGTGTCAGTTCCATCGTTTTGTCCTTGGTTGAGGTGAATTCACTTGACCAGTGCTTTGCGTCCCGATCCCGCTTCGAGCCATTTCTTTCGCTTGGGAGAGTTCCGCTCGATGTCGGCGCCTTGGAGGTATAACGTCTTGATGTTCTTGTGGTCCATGAAGATGTCGAAGATCTTGTCCGTGACCTTGGTGTTCTTCAGGTAGAGCTTTTCCAATTTCTTGAGGTCTGCGAGTTTTGCAACCCCTTCGTTGCCCACCTTCGTCCCGCTCAGTTGAAGCTCGACGAGGTCCTTGTGCGGCACCACGAACTCGAGGGTCTTGTTCGTCACGTCCTCGTTATTCATCTTGAGAGACGCAACATCCTTGGCTTCTTTGAGGAGCTCATAGTCCTCCTCACACCCTTTCCATCCGGTCAAATTGATCCAATATTTCTCGTCCTTCTTGGTGACCTTTCCGTCCTTATCTTCCAGGGATCGGGCCCATTCGGGGGCGGTCGTGGTCTTCTTAGTCCTCGGTGATCCACAACCAACGACGCTCCAGCAACAGAGCAGAGAGACCAACAGGACACCCCGGGAGAACTCGGGAGCTGAATAGCCATGATGATACTTACCGAACATGAGTACTCCTTCCGTTTGGCACTTCTGCCCTTCGGACTTGAAACAGGAACTCCAAGAATGTCCGTTGTGGAGTTCGTTTAGTTTTGTGGTTCAAAGCCAAGCTCCGGCGGCTAAGGCAGGCCCCCAGGTGCACTTGTTTCCTCTCGTCCGAGCATCCAAATTGGGACACCATCAGCGTTTGCGAATCACGGTCTTGGGGTCATTTCGATCGTTCCGCCAGGGTGGATGGTGGAAGTGCAAGACGTGGTCGCCGTTGTACGACATCACGGCGTTGTCGAACGTGATGGTGCCGATGCGCTGCCAGTTCTCGACTTCATGGTGGACCCCACCGAACAAGAGACTCCCACGTTTCTTTCCGGTGTTCGAAACGGCAATGTCGAACGTCAGAGTTCGCTTGGGTTCGGACTCTCCACGGTCAAAGATGTAGGCCATGATTTCCTCGCGAAGGTCCAGTTCGTCGCGAGGCTGCTGTCCCTCTGCCACCGTAAATCGGAAGTACTCCGGGGCGTTGGTGGGCTCGGATTCTTCTTTTCCCAACTCTGCCACGGAGTAGACCTGTCGTTGACTTGGGAATCGGTCTCGGAGTCGAAAGACGATCCCCAACCAGGCTGGAACGATTCCTTCCAATCCCCGTTTCAACGGATGCACGTCCGGCGTGTTTCGTAGTTCGACATCGCTGATGTACCGGGCATTGGACCCACCGAGGTCGTCTTGAGTGATGATGTTCGCAGGGATCAATGGCTCGGTGTGATTGGGGTCGGTGGTCGGGTAGAGCTTCAGTACCAGGCTGAAGTTGCGGACCTTCCCTTTCGAGAGGTGAGGGTCTTTGCCGACCCCAGTCGAGAATCGGCCCAGGATCAGCCCTTCGCTTCCCTTTCGAAAGTACCCGGTGTACGGGTTGTCCTCAGTGATCCGCCAGATCCCGCTCGCACAAACTCCGTTGGGGTGGATGAGACGGCGTTGTCCCTTTTGGTCTTGCCCCCAACGCAAGTCGGCCATCGTATCGAGAGTTCTTGCCGCCGCCGCGCCGAGGCTGCGCCCTCTCGCAAATGGGTTGAACCCGCAGAGCAGCTTCCAAAAGCTCGCTCGGTAAAAGGGGATGGGTTGTTCATCAGGTCCGCCCCACACCTTGTAATAGGGCTCCCCGAATACCGCCTCGACTACCTCACTGTAGCGGGAACCCGCATAGTCAGTGTCTTCGGTCCGGACCCCTTGACCTTGCGCACAGGTCGGAGGGACATGTTGGAATGGAGATTGCATTGTTGGTGATTCCTATGCTGGTCGGTATCGGTGGGCGCGTCCCGAGCAGCGCCTTCTGTTCGAGATGACTACGCGACTGAAGCGGTATCTGTTGTCTCTCCCGTCGGAGAATTGGTCTGCGCCTGTTTTGCCTCCTCCAGACGACGGGCTAACTTCTGCTTCTCCCGGAACGTACGCCAATAGAGCCACCAGGGGAGAACCAAAAAGATCAGCAGTAAGACCAGACCGAGCACCACAAGGACACCCACGATGACCCAACTATTGGTCGTCAACTGCGGTGTCGGCGTCGGCATGGGGTTCTCCCATTTGTCCGCGAGGTAGGGGAACCCGCGCAGAAAACACTTGTCGTTTTTGGTCGGGCGCATCCCTCCCTGTTCGCCGGATCTCTTGTGGGCGAAAGACAACTCGAACAACTGACAATCGCCGCTTTCGCACGTCAGTTTGGCGACGTCGTCGGTGAGCAGCCTTCCATTCGGAAAGCCGGCCTTCCGTCGCGTCGTGAAGATCATGACGTCGGGGTGAATGTCATAAGGACGGATGGCGAACTCCGTCTGGAGCTTGGTGGCTGCGAAGTCCTGCACGACGCCAGGTGAGTCCTTCCGCTTGCGAATTTCCCTGACGTGGTCTCTCGGGTGCAACTTGTTCAGGAAATCAAAGCGCGGAAGCTGTGTCCTTTGGCTGCGGCCGACGTGGTCGATCTGTTTCCCGCCCTTCGAAGACGTCGCCCAGATGAGCCAGTCCGTCTGGCCCTTGGGGAAGCATTCCAGAGGGACATGGAGAACGACGGCGATGACGTTCGTCCGAAAGAACTGCGGAAAGATGAACGGGTCGTCGTGGATACCAGCATGCCACGTGACCAGGCTTGGCCCTCGGAACCGTTTTCCCTGGATCGTCTTGTTGGCAAACTGGAGGTCCTCGTTGAGTTGGAACGTGAAGGTCACGTCGGACTGGATCTTCTCGGGACGTTTCACGGTTCCACCGTATCGTGCCAGGTCACTCATGTTCATGAGGTTCACAAGAGCCCGCTCTTCGGCATCTCCTGCGGTCTGTCCGAGGTCGATGTGTATGCGGAACGTCAGGTCCTCAAGGTCGTTGAAGGGTGGGCACCTGTCAAGGGCTCTGCGAGTACACAGGATGAAAGCCAGGGCGTC
>CAYYUU010000350.1:0-7410 GCA_964474955.1 uncultured Alcaligenaceae bacterium
CTCGTCTGCTGTGGGCGTGCCTGTGGATGCGGGCGTGGTGGTGGCATCGTCGCGGGTGCGGCGCAGCGCGCGCAGCGTTTCGGTGCCGCGGGGTGGGGCCGAACTCGCTTGCGCGGTTCGGAAGCCGCGCGGCGCCTTCCGAACCAAAACCAATTGCGACACTTATTGATCCGACTGCCCATTTGCAGTACGGAGGAAGCACCCGTGACGAATTCTGCTTCGATCGATGCCTGGAATGAAATCAATGCCCACGTCGATCGTTTCGAGAGAGCCTGGATGGGGGTTCTTGAAGCACCGGAGCGATCTGGGTTCTCAGAAACCGCTCTGCCCCTCCCTGAAATCCGCCACTTCCTTCCTTCGCAGGGCCATCCGCTTTACTTGCCCATTCTCCATGAACTCATTCGCGTCGATCTGGAATTTCGTTGGAAGCACGGCGAACGCCAACCGCTGGAAGAGTATCTGCGTGGTTTTCCCGAGAGTTCGAACGATGAAGCCATCGTCCGAGAACTCGCATTCGAAGAGTACCGCCTGCGGTCGCAGTCTGGCGAAAACCCCTCGTTGGCGGAATACGAAGAGCGTTTCGGCGTGGACACCGATTCGTGGCCCCGGAGTTTTTCGCGAGGGCTTGTCGGACCTCTGACCGAACAGGAAATGCAATCGCTTGTCTCCGAAAACGAACTTCCAGTCTCCCCCATGCCGGAACCGGTTTCCCGAGTTGCTTCCGAACCGAGCGACTGGCACGGGCCGCAAACGAAGTTGATGGATGTACTCAACAGCCTTCGCCGCGAGCGGTCCCATCTTGTGACGGCGGTCGAAGAGGGCATCTCCCAGATGCCCGAAGTCGGGAGCATGTTTCTCGATTTCTTATTGGTCGCGGAACTCGGAAGAGGTGCCATCGGTCACGTCTATTTGGCGAGGCAACGGGCGCTGGCGGATCGATTCGTCGCGCTGAAGGTGTCGGTCCATCTGCACGGCGAAGATCAACTCCTGGCCCAGCTCCAACACACCAACATCGTTCCGATTTACTCCACGCATCACTCCAAAGAACTCCAAGCCGTTTGCATGCCGTATTTCGGCGCGACGACGTTAGCGGATGTATCGAAAGCGGTGAACCGCCAGGGTTCCGTTCCGACGAGTGGTGATTTCTTTGCCGAGACGATCACATCCCGCAACAACTCACTTTTCGTGAGCGGGCCGCATCGAATGTCTCCGGTGGACGACGGTCAGAATTTTCGAGGGGATCTCGAACGTCTGTCGGGAAGTTCTTACGTCGAGGCGTTGATCCTGTTGGGCGAGCAGATTGCCGAGGGACTCGCGCACTCTCACGAACGGGGCATCTTGCACCGCGACCTCAAGCCGGGCAACATTCTGTTGACGGACGAAGGGCGGGCGATGTTGCTCGACTTCAATCTTTCGGAGGACACCAAACTCTCAACAGGTGTGGTCCTCACGCGAATGGGCGGGACGCTCCCGTACATGTCTCCGGAACAACTGAAGGCGTTTGTGGATGCGGAGAGTGTCGTCGACGAACGGGCAGACATCTATTCTCTCGGAGTGATGTTGTGGGAGTTGTTCGCGGGCAAGTATCCGTTTCCAACGCCGGGCAAACCGACGCGGGAATCGCTGGCGCTGATGCTTGCCGAGCGAAAAGCGACTCCGCCGAGAATCCGAACGCACAATCCGGCAGTCTCTCCGGCACTCGAAGCGATCGTCCGTAAGTGCATCGACCCGAAGCCCGAGAAACGTTACCAGTCGGCCAACGACCTTCGCGAAGATCTGGAGCGACAGCGAACGAATCGTTGGCTCAAACACACCCGCGAACCATCTCTCTCGGAGGCCATCCGGAAATGGCTCCGGCGGCACCCGAGTTTGGTTTCGCCGCTGACGTTGACTTCGTGCGCGATAGCTGCTGTGGCATTGGTCGCCATTCTAATCATCGGTCAATTGTTGCAGCAATCCCAAACCGAAGGGCGCGCGAAAGATCAGACCATCGCCGAGACTAAGCAAGAGAAGGCCGAAGCGGAGGCCAAGGCGAAAGCCCTGTTGGCGTATCAACGGTTTGAAAAATTTGCGGCCCGGACGGAGCATCTCGAAGCCAAACTGCTTCTGCGTGAGTTATTGACGGAAGAGACGATGCGAGATCTACCTGATCCGGATCGTGAAACTGCGGAGGTTACTCGCGCGTTGAAACTGTTCCGGGTGCTCGATGACCCGAACTGGACCAAGGCATCTCCGGCGAAGGATTTGAGCGAAGACCGACGAAGAACTTTGAGGGAACACGTCGGGAGGTTGCTGCGAGGACTCGCTCGGGCGCATGCGTGGGACTTGGACAAGGCCGGGAGACGATTACAGGTGTCGGCGGCGCTTTCGTGGTTGCCAGGTTCGTTGGTTTGGGTAGACACACAAGCGATCGCAAGTGCGGCTTTTCGGTCTCGCGTGGAGCACACCAGGAAGGTCTGGCAATTGGCCACGGAGTTCACTTCGGAAGACGAAACAACTGGACTCTCCACGGTTCGGAGTTCTTTGGCCAAATGGGTATCGGGCACGAAGCTCCCGCAACTGCGAACGTCCGACCAGCCGAAAGAGGAATATCCTCTCGCTTATGCCCTGGCCAGGCGAGAAAATTGGTTGCCCGCGATGGAATTACTCGACAAGTTGACTCGCGAGTCCCCTGGTGAGTTCCGAAATTGGTTGTTGAAGGCGCTTTGTCACGAACGTGTCTGGGAGCGTTCTGCGGCAATTCGATGTTACACGAAGTGCATCGGATTAAAGCCGAAGTTTGCGTGGTGCTACCTCAGGCGAGGAGCGATGTACCTTGCCATGCCGACGGATCAGTGGGAGCTTGGGGAAGACGATCTCGCCAAGGTTTTGAAGATGCAACCGGAGTTAGGAGCGGCGTACGTGCTGCGAGCTGGTGGTCGTCGTCGGGTCGGACGATACAAGGAATCTCTTGCGGACATGAACAGGGCCATCGAATTAAATGGGGATCGCCTCGACTTGTATCTGTTGCGTTGGCAAATTCGAGCCGAAGCCGTTGCCAAGACGCGAATGTCCAAGGAACGAAAACAGGCCGAACAAGAACTCATCAAGCAGGACCAGGAACGAATCTTGAATTCACGACCAAGGACTTGGAAGGATTGGCTCACGCGAGGAATGGTCCGAATGTCGCACGACCCGAAGAAAGCACTCGCTGATTTGGACACCGTGCTGACACTCCATCCCGATCATCAAGTCGCACTCTTTTACAAGGCGAAAGTTCTGTTCCAGCAACTCCGGCAGACGCAGAAAGCGATTGACGTTTTGACGCAGGCCATTGAGCGCTACCCGAATCATCTGGACTACCGGCTGACGCGGGGCTATCTGTTCACCTTTCAGGGTGACCGAAAACTCGGTGTTGAGGATGCGGAGTTCGTTCTGGAGCATGACTCTTCTCCACGAACACTTTACCGGGTGGCGAAGATTTACGCTCGGGCTGCGGCGTTCAAAGTTCGGACGCAGGAAGAACTGGCTTTCCGAGAAAAGGCTCTTGAGAAAGCCTTTGACCTGTTGCGTTCGGCGCTCGACAAAGGCTATGGGTGGGATGAAATTCTGACCGAAACCGAGTTTCGAGTATTCCGCAAGTACCCGCCGTTCCAACAAATTCGGGGCGCCGCCCTTGTGCTGAGTGGGAGGATCCAGGAAAGGATCAAGGAACAAGTACGAAAGCAGAAAGAGAAAGGCAAGACGAGGAAATAGTTGGCCGCGCTAGGTCGTGGGCTTTCGGTTATCCCTTGTTCAGAATTGCATCGACGACCCAACATCCTTTGGCGTGAGTGGCTCCTTCGCGGCAATGATCGAGGACAGTCTCGTTGTCGCATCCGGCTTCTTCGAGGGCGTCGGCGAGGAGTGGCATCTTTTCGAAAGTGAGATTGTCATAGATGGCCTGGGCGAGGGAGGTGATTGTTTTAGTTCGCCAGGATTTTGGGAAGTCAATTGGATGGAAGGGATTGCCGAAGATGTCGCGGAGAATGACGGCGTGGGCTACGGAGATTGCTCTCTGGGTGTCTAGGTCCGCGTACCCTTTATCGTTAGCGCGATGGCTAGCTTCAGCCATGTGAAGCTCGGTGACAGCGTGGGTAATATGGCTTTTCAAGTTCCGGGGGATGAGCAAATACAGGAGTGCGTATGTGACTCTTTGAACGGCGGGAGTTCCAACACCTTCTCCGATGCCTTCCGGATCGAAGGGGGCTTCGCCCACGTCTTGCCTGGCAAGATGCTCGTGCGTAAGAGTCCTGGCTGCTTTGACCGCCTCTTGGGCTTTCTCCAAGACAGAATCGGAGGCTTTCCTGTCCGAATACTGTTCGGACACGATAACAGCTTGTCGCAGTTCGTCGAGTACGAGAACGTCCCAAATTCGACGGACGCAAGCACACCCGAACAATCGTAACTTCCGTCGTCCGGTTCTGGTCTTGTGAATCGCGAACGTGTCGGTAACCAGCGTGAGCATCGAGTATGGTTCGACTGCCGTGAGATATTCTTGTTCGTTCATCGTCTGAAGACCTCTTCTCCGGCTCTGAATTCGCTGTTGCGTGGAAAGCTCTTCAATTCAACTTCCATACGCTCTTTGGTCCTGTGATAATAGCGCAATCACATCCTGGCAGTCGAACCGCACAATGGGAAATCTCATGGCTCAGACAATCCCCGACCTTTGGCCCGAGTACGTCCAACCCAATGTCCTCTCGCCTGCCACGATCCTCAAGTTCCAGGCAGCGCAACTCCGGGCGAAGACGAACCACGTTTTGGAGGCCGAAGTCGTCGGGTATCGCCGAGACATCGATGATCTCCGAGCTGAACTTGAGAGCGACGCGCCGACAATTGTGGGGGACTGGCCGAATCCCTATGAAGAAGCTGCGCTGACGACGATTGTTCTTCATTTCGAATTGGTTGCTCCACTCATGGCCGGACATCGAGTCCGATTGTTCCAGGCCAAGTATACGGAAGATGCGGTGTACCCTGTCGGAGTCTACCAACCTGAGATGATGGAAGCGTACGAGTGGGCTAACACGCAGGAAGAATTTGTCGAACTCATCAAGAAGGTTCTCAATTCTGGACACACCAAAGCCCTCATCCAATCGTTGCTGGCTCAAATTAACGAACGCGATCCACTCGCGACGCCAGTGGCCGAAAAGCCAGTGTCGCCAAACGAGTATCTCGACATCCTGTACACCAAGAGAGAAATCCTTCCGCTCAGCCATTCCGATGAGCACTCCGGGAAGGCCGTCATCCTCGACCGACGCCATCGAATCGCCGTGATGCTCGAAGACTGCGGCGACGTAAACCACACGGGCATCAAGGCGGGAGACGTCGTCAAGTATGCCCCGCCTTCGGAAGCCAATCACGATCCAAAGATCGTCGGCACGCCCGCTCGGATTTCCTAACGCTGCCAGATTGGCATTTTTGACAGACCAAATCTCCGGTTCTGCCAGTTTGACAGCAACTTTTCGTTTCTGGTTACTCGCCGAAATACACTTAAATCCAGTCATTCCAAAGACTTGTAGCTGCCCTGCCTTTCTGGCACACGCCTTGCTTCAGAGAGGGTTTATTCACGACTCCCGAGACGTAGTTGTTGCATCCGTTCTCCGTTGACATCCGGCAACAACATCCAGACAGAAAACATGGGACACCGATTCGGGACGAACAGCGCTCAGAAGTTGACAAATTGGAATTGTTGGTGAGCCGTTGCTCGATGACGAGCAATTCCAGAAAACAGGCTCGGTAATAATCCGCAAACAAAGGAGATGCGTAGATGCCAGCAAAGCAGCTGACCTACAGCGATGAAGCCAGACAAAAGTTGCTCGCCGGTGTGAGCAAGTTGGCCCGTGCCGTTCGTTCGACGTTGGGGCCGCGTGGCCGGAACGCCGTGTTGGATAAGGGTTGGGGGAGTCCGAACGTGACGAAGGACGGGGTAACCGTCGCCGAGGACATCGAACTCGAAGACCCATACGAGAACATGGGAGCACAACTCGTCAAGGAAGCCGCAAGCAAGACGAGTGACGTCGCCGGAGACGGAACAACGACAGCAACCGTCATCGCCGAAGCCCTCTTCCGCGAAGGTCTCAAGGCAATCGCTTCGGGCCACGACCCGATGGCCTTGACTCGCGGAATTCAGAAAGCCGTCGAGAAAGTCATCGAAGCCCTCACAAAGCTGAAAAAGACCGTGGACCCGAAGGACGAAAAGGCCCTCACAGAAGTCGCTACGATCGCGGCAAACAATAACCCCGAGATCGGCCAGAAACTCGCCGAGGCCATGAAACTTGTTGGTGCCGACGGCGTCATCACCGTCGACGAAGGACGCACCGCAGCAACCGAAGTCGACGTCGTCCAGGGTATGCAATTCGACCGCGGCTTCCTCTCCCCGCACTTCTCAACGAACCAGGACACCGTCACCTGCGAACTCGAAGATTGCTACATCTTCATCCACGAAGAAAAAATCACTTCGGCCAAGGCGCTCATTCCGCTCCTGGAAATGGTCTACAACAAGAAGCTCTCGTTGTTGATCATTGCCGAAGACATCGAAGGCGAAGCCCTCGCGACGCTCGTCGTCAACAAGATCAAGATGGGCCTGAAGGTTTGTGCCGTCAAGGCTCCCGGATATGGCGACCGACGAAAGGCCATGCTCGAAGACATCGCAACCCTGACCGGGGCGAAGGTCTATTTCAAGGACCTCGGGTACAACATCGAGAACGTCAAGCTCGAAGATCTCGGGAAGGCGAACAAGGTCATCGTTGATTCGGACAACACGACGATCACCGAAGGAGCTGGGGACAAGAAGTCTCTCGAAGGTCGTTGTGCTCAGATTCGTCAAGAAATCGAAGTCACCGACAGCGAGTACGACAAGGAGAAACTCCAGGAGCGACTCGCCAAGCTCGCCGGTGGTGTGGCACAAATCAAGGTTGGCGCTGCGACCGAAACCGAAATGAAAGAACGGAAGGCTCTCTACGAAGACTCGCTCGCGGCGACTCGCGCTGCGATCGAAGAAGGAACCGTTCCGGGCGGTGGTGTTGCGTTGCTCCAGTGCCGAAAAGCGCTCGACAAATTCGAAGGCGCGAACGCCGACGAAACGCACGGCATCCGCGTCTTGCAGAACGTCCTCGACATGCCTTGCCGGATGATCGCCGAAAATGCCGGCAAAGACGGCACCGTCGTCGTGAACAACATTCGCCGCGAGAAGGCCAAAGACTACGGCTACAACGCCCTGACGGATACCTACGAGAACTTGCGAGAAGCTGGGATTATCGATCCTCTCAAGGTTACTCGAAGCGCTCTGCAAAACGGTGCGAGCGTCGCTTGCTTGTTGTTGACGACCGAATCAATGGTCGCCGACATCCCCGAAGAAGGCGATGACGACCACGACGATCACCACCACGGCGG
>CAYYUU010000351.1:0-7407 GCA_964474955.1 uncultured Alcaligenaceae bacterium
TTTTCGCTGGAACTTCGTTATTGATTTGTCGGAAGGACAAGCTCTGGCAGCTAACACAAGCCCGAAGCGTGAGCGTTTCAGACTTATAAAAATACAACCCCTAAAAGCCAAACACACGACACTCGTCTTCGACACCACATTCTTCCGCCTGTCTCTGGCGTTCGCATCGCGGAACTGATACCTTTCTTTATAGGTAGAACACACTCTCGAACGCCACAATCATGATGTCCCCGCTCTCATTATCCCGATTGCGAACCGCAACGTACTTCGGCATCGCCGTTTGGGCGTGCGCGGTGGTTGGTTGCGGCGGAACACCAGGAAAGCCTGATTTGGTGTGGGGAGAACGAGGTGTCCTCGACGGCGAACTCATGAAGCCGCGGGCGGCAGCCATCGACGCGGACGGACGTCTGTACATTGTAGATTACTCGGCGCGAATTCAAGTTTACAACACCGACGGGAAGTACCTCGGGCCGACGTGGACAACGCCCGATTGGAGCAGCGGACGACCCAGCGGCCTTAGCATCGATCGCGATGGGAACTTGCTCGTCAGCGATTCGCACTACAGTTGCATCCGAATTTATGACCGCCAGGGAAAGCAACTGCGAGTCATGGGCGGTCAGGAAGGCTCCAAGCCAGGCCAATTCGGGTACATTAGCGACGTCGTCCAGGATGGCGACGGCTATTACTACGTCTCGGAATTCGGACCACTCACCCAACGAATCACGAAACTGAATTCCGACGGCGAGTATCTTAAATGTTGGGGCGAGGAAGGAGCCGGGAACGGCCAGTTTGCCCAAATACGTGGCCTGGAACTCGGTCCGGACGGGTTGTTGTACGTTGCGGACTCGTGCAATCATCGAATCCAGGTCTTCACCCGCGAGGGAGAATTCGTGCGGACGTGGGGACAACCTGGAACCGAACCGGGCGACTTGCGTTATCCCTATGACGTTGCGATCTCGCCAAAGCCTCCGCACCACGTTTACGTCGTCGAGAAGGGAAATAATCGCGTCCAAAAGTTCACGCTCGAAGGCGACTCGGTTGGGGTGTTGGGCGGCCCCGGACGCGAACCCGGCCAGCTCTATGCTCCCTGGGCCGTGGTCGTCGATACGCAAGGACGAGTGCACGTCATCGACTCGGGCAACAATCGCATTCAGCGATTTCGTTTTTGATTGACCGCTTGGATTCAACGCAGGCAATCCGCTCATGGAACAATTTCAGCAATTCCTCACGCAACGCTGGTTCGCCGGGGCACTCCTGCTCTTGTCCTTCGTGCTCTGCGGGATTGCCGTCTGGCGTTGGGACAAGGGTGCGCCTCTGATTTGGTTAACGGCCGGTGGGCTCGTTGCGGCGTTCGCCTTGGGCGGTTTCTTTTTGCCACTCGTTGGGATTTCTTTTTGGGTCGTCGTTGGCGGATTGGGATTGTTGGCGCTGCTCGGCATTGTCCTCGCGGCCAGCGGTTCGTGGTCCACCGCGCTGGGCTGGTGTAGCATCGCGGTGATCCTCGCAGGACTCGGTGGACTCTTCTCGCTCGTGCTCGGTGAGGCCCTCTGGATCACGGTGATCTGGCTCGGGAGCATTCGTCCGTTCGCCCCGTGGTGGTTGGTGCTGTTGATCATCCTCCCGTTCGTGGTGTGGCTGAGTGTCCGCGGGCTATCCGGACTCGGACGCACGAGACAAACGCTCGCAATCCTTTTCCGGTGCATCGGCATTACGCTACTCGTCCTCGCTCTCGCCGAGACGAACGCCCGACGGACCAGCGATTCGACAACGGTCTTGTTTTTGTGGGACCGTTCGGCAAGCATTCCGGAAGAACGCGAAGGACGCGACGACCTCCGAGAACTTCGCATCAGCCGCTTCATCTCTTGGGCCGTGAAGAAGCGTCCGCCGGGACACGAAAGAGACAAGGTGGGCCTCATCGCGTTCGGCAAATGGCCACGCCTCGAATTGCCACCCGACGAAGTTAAACGCCTGCCCGAATCGAAATTGCCGAAGTTCGGAAGGACACTGGACCGAACTCGTACCGACGTGGGAAGCGCCATCAAGCTCGCGCTGGCATCGTTTCCCGAAGGCAGCGCAAAGCGCATCGTGTTAATCAGCGACGGAAACGAGAACCTGGGTGATGCCGTTCGACAAGCCGCGATTGCCAAGAAAAATGGCGTCGAGATCGACGTCGTCCTCCTGGCCGCCTTCCGGATCGAACGAAACGAAGTGCTCGTCAAACGAATCGAAGCCCCCTCCCTCGCCGAACGAGATTCCCGGTTGCCCCTTCGAGTCGTCATCGAGAGCCACCACAAGAAGCCCGTCAAGGGAACCCTCACGCTCGTCAAACGCTGGCTCCGGGAGGGCATCATCAAACGCGAGTTCGACAAGAAGACATTACTGCGGACGACCGTCACGGTCCGCGAGGGCTTGAATCCGTTTTACTTGCCACAAGCTCGCGTCAAGGGCGACGACTCTTACATCTACGAAGCCCAGTTCATCCCCGACAACTTGCCCGGCGACAACCCGATCAACAACAGAGCCCAAACGACCGTCGTCTCGGGAGGCAAACGCTCGGTGTTGCTCATCGAACAGAAACGCGGCGAACACGCCCTTCTGGTCGAACGGCTGAAGAAGGCCAAAAAGGCCATGAACATCGTCCGAGCCTTGCCGCGAGAACTCCCGCAAAATCCAACGCAATTGGCTTTGGTGCTGAACAAATTCGACTGCGTCATCATGGCCAACGTCCCGGCGGAGCAAATCTCCAAGGAACAGCAACTCGTCATCCGCAGCAACATCCGCGACCAGGGTAGCGGCTTCATTATGATCGGCGGCCGTGATGGTTTCGGCGCCGGAGGATGGCAGGGAACCGAACTCGAAAAAGCCCTTCCCGTCAAATGCGACCTCAAAGCCATCAAGGTCGAGACTAAGAACGGACTCGTATTAATCATGCACGCGTCGGAAATTCCACAAGGCAACACGTGGCAAAAACGCGTCGCCAAGCTCGCCGTCGAGAAACTCTCGCCTTCCGACATGGTTGGATTGCTATACTGGGATGGTCGCCGCGGGCAGAACGTTTGGCACGTTCTGTTCCAGCAGATTCGGGGGAACAAGAACGCCATCCTTCGTAAACTCGACAGCATGTTCCCTGGCGACATGATGGACGCAAGCCGACCGATGACTATGGCCTACAACGAACTGACGAATCCGAAACACAGGCTCGGCAACAAGCACATCATCTTCATCAGCGACGGCGACCACTGGCGACCACCTTTGGCCATTCTCAATAAGATCAAGGCCGCGAGGATCACTTGCACGACCGTTTGCATCACCTCGCACGGCCAGGCCCAATACGCACAGATGGAACGCGTGGCCCAGCTGACCGGCGGCAGGAATTACCCCAAACGCCAGCCCAATGGCCAGTTCAAACCACTCGACCCGGAGCAGCTGCCCGCCATCTACACCAAAGAAACGCGGCTCATCAGCAAGTCATTCCTCTACGAGAAAAAGTTTTCTCCGGAACTTCGCGTCATCGGAGGACCAACGGCAGGGTTGAAAAAACTCCCAGAATTATATGGTTTTGTGCGGACGACGAAACGGAATTCGCCGCTCGTCGAAGTCCCCATCCTCAGTCCAAAAATCGGCGAAGCCCGTTTTCCGATATTGGCCCACTGGCAATACGGCCTTGGCCGCTCGGTCGCATTTACGAGCGACGCCAAGACGCAACCGGGTGGGCCAAAATATTGGGATCACGACTGGGCCAAGTCGAACATGCACGGGCAATTCTGGGAGCAGGTCGTCGAATGGGCCTTGCGGGCCGTCGAAAAAGGAACAAACTTAACTCTCCGCACGCTCCAACAAGATGGCAAGGTGCGGCTCATCGTGACCGCCGAAGACGAGAACAAACAACCACTCACGAACGTCAAGTTCGAGGCCGGCGTGACCGTGCCGGATCGAATGGACATCAAGCCCCGAAAGATCAAGTTCGAACAAAGACGCCCCGGCGTTTACGAAGCCATCGTCGAGGCCGAAGAGAAAGGGGCCTATTTTTTTCGAATCCGCGGCAAATGGAAAGGAAAGGACGCCAAGGGCAACGTCGTCAACAAGAGCGACAGCGTCCGGGCCGGCGTGACGGTTCCATACTCGCCCGAGTTCGCCGAGATGGCGAGCAACAGTGCGCTGCTGAAACAGCTTGCCGCCAAGACCGGTGGAAAAGTCTACGAGAACGAATACCAACTGCTCGAGGTGGCGAACGAAGGCACGGTCTTTCGCAAGACGTCGCTCCTGAGCCTGAGTATCCAACCCCTCTGGCAACTGTTAGTCTTCCTGGCCGCCATATTCTTCGTGCTCGACGTCGGCGTGCGGCGTATTTCTCTCGACGTCCGACGAGCCACGTTGTTCGTCCGAAATACGTGGCTCCGAGTCCGACGCCAACCCGATCTAGTCATCACTCCGCAAGAACAGATGACCCGTATGCGAAGCCGAAAGGCTGAGGTTCCTGAGACCGAACGAAAGTCATTCGTCGCCGACGATGTCCTCGCTCCAGCGCCCTCTGCGATGGATGACGACCGGCCCGCCGCACCCGACGACCGCGACGAGCGAAGGCCACAGGAGAAACCGAAGGCGAAACCGAAAGCCAAGGAAGCCGACGACGGAGGCGACGACTACATGAGCCGACTCCGCCGAGCGCGTCGGAAGGCGCTGGAAGATCGAGATAACGAATAGGATTGTTGTAGGGTGGGGCAAGCTGAAGCGCGAGCGAAAGCGAAGGCCCACCTTTCTGTACGGCTTGGAACGAGGAATAAATTGATAGTCCGTTTTTTCAAAGTCCCTCGCCCCGCAAGCGGGGAGAAGGACTTGAAAAACATCTCTTACAGCATTGGCTCCTCATTTATTCGCCGTTTCTCGTCACTGAAGGTGAGCGATCATACTCCGCTCGAAAAACACTCACGGACAGAACGAAAATTACCCGGCCGCCCGAGAAACAATAGATATGTCTTCCACACCACCTCCACCGCCACAGTTCACGACGAACACACCCATCGACGATCGAGCTCGCGAGTTTCGCGGGCGGTATCAACAGATCTTTAACGAAGTGAGTAAGGTCATCGTCGGCCACCAGGACATTATTCATGGCGTGTTGGCTTCGCTCTTCGTTGGTGGACATGTGTTGCTCGAAGGCGTTCCTGGCCTGGGAAAGACGCTCTTGATTCGGACATTGAGCGAGGTGTTGGATCTGAAGTTCAATCGAATACAGTTCACGCCCGACCTGATGCCATCGGACATCACGGGGACGGAGATCATCAACGAAACGCCCGAAGGACATCGCGAGTTTCGTTTCCTGCCTGGACCGCTGTTTGCCCAGATTGTGCTCGCCGACGAAATCAACCGCGCGACTCCCAAAACCCAGTCGGCGTTGCTCGAAGCGATGCAAGAAAAGAGCGTGACGGTGAGTGGAACGATCCACAAACTCGAGAAGCCGTTCTTCGTCATGGCGACCCAGAACCCACTCGAACAAGAGGGAACGTATCCGCTGCCCGAGGCCCAACTCGACCGCTTTCTGTTCAAGCTCGTTGTGTCGTATTCGGGACGTCGGGAACTGGCCACCATCCTCGAGCGTACCACACGGAACGAATTTCCCATTCCCGACAAAGTCATGGACGGTCCCGAAATCATCCAGTGGCAAAACCTCATTCGCGTAGTCATCATCGCCGAACCGGTCCAGGACTACGCCATTCGATTGATTCTGGCGACACACCCTGGCGGGGAATTCCAGACGCCCGAGACCGAAAAATACATCCGCTGTGGGTCGAGCCCGCGTGGTGCGCAGGCCCTCGCGTTGTCCGCGAAAATCCGCGGACTCCTCTCGGGTCGTTTCCAGGTCAGTTTCCAAGACGTCCGGGCGATGTATCTACAGTGTCTGCGCCACCGCATTTTGCTGAACTTTGAAGCTCAAGCCGAGGGCATTTCGTCCGACACAATCTTGACGAAGATTCTCGAGCAAGTTCCCGAACGTGGTCCCGAGTTTGCTGGTCGATGAACCAATCTTGGGCGAAATCCCAAAGCCTCTCACGGGAAAAATAAATATGTCGACAGACCACCCCCAACCCTCTCCAGATGTCGCACACGTTCAACAACACCTGCCGCCACCAAACGAGCAGGCCGTCGATGGGCTCAGTCCGAAAGCCAGCACCACCGATGCGTGGGACGATAAATTCGACATGATCGAGATGCTCGGGGAAGAACTAGGAGCCGAGTTCACACCACCGACCGACGGTTCACAGATTTCTGCCGGGATGCGCTACCTCCACTCCAGCCGTACAATCCAACAACTCGTGACAGATCGCAACCGCGTCGTCGGGCTCTACCTCGCAATCGCAACGCTCCTCTGGACGGCCTCGACGGCGCTGCTCAACGCCGACCCAGTCGAAGGACTTTTGGTCCCGTTGGACATACTCAAGAAGTGGTGTTTGCCGTTTACGTTCGGCGTGCTCACAGTCTTGGCTTTGCTCGTTTCCTTACTGCTCATCCGGACTCGCGTCGGCCTCATTTATGAAGTCGCGAAAATGAATGTGCTACTCGGTCTACCTCTTGGGCGAGTGAAACGAGTCAATGTGTTGAGCATATTTTTCTTGATGCACCTCATTATCGCATTAGCAGGTGGATGCTCGGCGGGCTTTCTAACTGTGTTTCTACTTCGTATGGCGGGGTGGGAACTCCATACAGTGGCGTTGCCGCTGACGGGTTTAATCGTGGGAGTTGTGATAACGAGTGGACTCGTCGCGTTATATGTCATTACTATCTTGAACATTACGTCGGACAAGAACTTACAAGACGGAGTGAAGTAAGGTTCTGTTTCCTGAGTTCGCGTTCCGGGCAAGGGCCCTTTCCCCGGAACGCGGATGAAGCACGAAACAACTCTACCAATTTCCTTCAGCGATTAACGGAACGGAAACGGAATGCGAACTCGTGGGAGTCGGACCCGAATGGGGAGACGGATCGGAAGCCGGATGCCCCGCCGTCGGTAGACGAACCGACCTCGCCGTCGGTAAATGAACCGACCTCGCCGTCGGAACCGGACGCGTCGGCGGAACCGGACGACTGGTCGGGCTCGACGAACCGTGACGCCTTTTCGTCCACGACCGCGTTTACCGAATTGGGCCGAAGCCGTATCGGCGCAAAGCCCCGTCAACCCAAGCCCAAAAACCAAAGTGAAAATAACCAAGATACGTTTCATGGGATTTCTCCTCTTTCTGTTCGTTGTTGAGATGTGATGCCGGCTTGTTGCCGGTGACATCTCTAAACGCATCGAGTGTGCCAAAAAAGTTCTTGACAAAGAGGATTTCGACGTAACTTCAACGTAGATTGTATGTTAAGACAATGGTTGTGTTGTCAGATTGGAATGGAGGATTTTGGATTAGACGTCTT
>CAYYUU010000352.1:0-7387 GCA_964474955.1 uncultured Alcaligenaceae bacterium
GAAAGGCAGCAACGAGGACGGGTCGCGTAGCTCCGTGTTTGATCGGCTCGGCGATCTGGGCGATGTGCCTCTGGCCGAACGGGCCAAGGTCCAGACTCTCGTCGATCCACTCGTAGGTGTAAATGACGAAATCGTCTTGGTTGGCCTCAATGGCTTGAGCCTTCCGATATCCATTCAGGAATGTCCCAGGGGGCGCCGGCAACGCTCCTGGTCGTATGGTCGAGCAGTGATCGACATGGGGAAAGTTGCCATGCCAACGTGTGGCCACGGCATTCCGGACTGGACCACCAGCCCGTCCGGCACAATCTGAGCAGTTGTTGCCAGAGTGTTGACATCCCAACACGGTGACCAACAACCATGCTCCAACAGAAACCAGACTATATGTTAAACCCCGTTTCATGGTTCTATCCTCAAGGGGGTACGAGTGCGCAATTCGAGGGTCGTCCTCGGGATCGTAGGACAGGTTTGGAACCTGCCCCTTTGTCCGTTCGAACAGGCATCTTGCCTGTTCAAGCTGCTTGGACAGGTTCCAAACCTGTCCTATGAGCAAGCAACCAATCCACCTTACTTTCGGTCAATCCGAAAAGCCCCAGAGCCAGCGAGAGAACCGAATCAGCGGCCTGGGTCGGCTTGGAGCCGACACGCTTGGTGTTCGAGGGGCATACCCATACGGTTGGTAGGACGTGCCTCCTCGCACTCGATCGGTCCGTCGCGTCTGCAGCCCCTCCGGTCGATGAGTGTGCTGCCAGTAATGTGTCTGAGCAACGCCTCCCCGAACGACACCGGACTGCGGCGAGATCGGTCGTCGTGATCCCTGAGGCAACAGTTGGGGGAGCTGATTCGGAAGGGGCAACTGCTCGGGCGGTTGTCCCTGGGGAACGGTCCCATTGGGGAGCAAAGTACCTTCCCCTGGCATCCCTCCATTCGGGAGCAACGGTTGTCCTTGTCCGGCGACCTCCAGTGGGACTCCTTCGTGAGCACCGTGGTCGGCGACGAATCCAGGAGTCGCGTGGCCGTGCGGTCCGAAGATGTAATAGCGTTCGCAACGGTGGTATGCTTGCATGCGGTGGAAGTCGGTCATGGCCGATGCCCGGTAGTCGTACCTGCGGCGACTCTCCAGTCGTCCGAGGAGGTAAAACTCCAGATCGCTCGGCTCGAACACGTCCGACCCCGGCAGGGGCGGAAGTTTGCCGTGTCGGAGTGGGCGGACCAACACCGGTTGGACCAACACGACCAGTTCTTGCTCACCCGACGACGTCCGGTTGCTCCCGGTCAAGTTCGTCAAAATCGGGAGGTCACCGAGGAACGGAATCCGTTCGGATTCGGCTCCCAAGTTGTTTTGAATCAGCCCGGCCACGGCCAGCGTCTCGCCGTCGCGGAGCTGGACCGTCGAGGTGAACGTTCTAGTGTTCAGCCCCGACACCACGGCACCACCGATGTTCGAGGACGAAGAGAGGTCTCGCGTGCTGACGGTCGCCGAAAGGATCAGCCGAATCCGGTTGCGGTCGGTGATGTAAGGAGTGAACGCGAGTTGGACCCCGAACGGCACGAAGCTGACGCCTTGCAACGCACCAATCCCCACTCCCGTCGTCACTGGGACAGGAAATTGACCACCTGCCAAGAAGGTCGCGGTTTGACCGTTCATGGTAGTCAAGTTCGGCTCCGCCAAGGAACGAGCGTAGCTCAGGTTTTTCAGAGCGTTGATGGCTAAGGACACCTGACCATTATCCAGGGAGACCGGCAGGTTGTTCACAGGGCCGTTGTTCACAGCACCGGTCGTGACTCCAGCCAGGGCTCCCAGCCCTGGCGCCAGACCTCCCGAGGCAATGTTCCCTGTCAAGTTTTGGAAGACAGCCATGCCATCGCTGTTGGTGATCGAGAAGTTCAACCCAATGCTCCGGGCAGCAGCTCGATTGACCTCGGCCACGGTCACCTTGAGCATGACTTGCTGTTCGCCCGCGACCCGCAGGAGGTTCACGACGTTCGGCCCGCCGAACGTCAAGAAGTCATCCAGAGTCGGAGGATTCGAGAGTCCAGTCGGGTCACCAGGTGGCAGGACCACGTTTACGGTGTCGACGGGGACCTGTTCTTTGCCCTCAGGGGGTGCGTTGGCTCGCAGGATTCGAAGGATCTGGAACCCTTCGGCAATGTCCTTGACCTCACCCTTGGCGACGAGTTTGTCTCCAACTAGACGGAGCTTCACGTAACTGTCGGGGAAGGCGCAATTGATCTCTTTGGCCAATTGGTCATAAATCTGGTCCAGGCGAGTCTTCGCCAGAGGGTCCGGGAAGACACGCACGAGGTAGCTCAGAATGATCGGTTTCTTTTTGTCCTTGGGGTTGTCGAACCACAAGTTCAAGACGGTCGTGCCGACCTTGCGTCCGAGGACTGCGAGGTTCAATGGTTCCAAGGGATTCGCCACAGCGATTTGTTCGTCGGCAATCTGGACCCTGGTGGGGGCGTTCTTCAACAACACGACACGCGTCCGACCGACATACAGGTCGAGAGTATTTTGGGGGTCGATGACCCCCTGGATGTTTGCTTGGAAGGCCTTGAGTTCTTCCGGCGTCGGGACGGGCCGACTCGCCTTGGAAGGTCTCTCGACGCATGGATTCTGGCCGTCACATCCGCGACTAATGCCAGGAGCCAAGAGACTCGGAAGTCGTGGCCGAGTCGGCCCAAATGGTTCGAACGGTCCTGTCTTGGGGAAGGGCAAGACGCCAGGCTTCTGGGGCTCTTGTTGATTGTCCTTGCCTCCGACGAGCTGGAGTTGTCCTCCTCCAGTATGGCCTCCAACTTGGACAACGCCGGAACCGCCGAGCGGTTGCATTGGGTGCGCCATTCTAGGGAAACTGGGAACTCCGGTGCGTGCTTGTGCCAACGGTGGTTCCGGGGTGCTTGGGGGGAACAAGTTTTTTCGGAATCCGGGTTCGTAGCTCCCCTTCAAGACCGAACCCGGCGTCAGGTTCGGTTCGATGTCGTGGGCCGAGGTCCGGCCTGTCTTCGGCATCTGCTGGGGCATGCCGCCACGGATAACGAAGGGATGTCGCTGCGTCTCTTGCGAAACGATTTGCCCCTGGCCGGACTCCTTCGGCTTTCGAACGGGAGGAGCCACCGCCGGAAAATTCGGGGCCCCAGTCGTTGGCAGAGTTCGCGAAGGAGGCAGACTGGTGGGGTGGACCACATTCTGCTGTTCTGTTGGTGGGGAATTCTCTTTCGGGGCGGTCGGTTTTGTACCTCTCCGTTCCGCCTGCTGACTCGACGAACGAGTTGCCTTCTCGGCGGGGGAATAGAGACCGCTGAGCCAGATTCCGATACCCAGAACCGCTACTGCGAGAAGCCAGGTCACAGGGAACCGCCCGCCGTTCAACTCCCCGTTTCCCTCAGCAGGATTCTGTCTTGGATCACTTCCGTTTATCATATGATTTCATCCTTCCTACTTGGGATGGCGGTTGACCAAGGTGTCGAACTGAAGAGCCGTGCCGCAGTTCTGGATACCCACGTGATGCCCGCCCGGACCCAGACTCGCCCCAATGGTCTCCACAGATGCCATCTCTCCCGCCCCGGGCAACTAGCTCTGATCTCGAGCTGGGTGCAGATCCAGCTTCCGGACGCAGCGTCCGCGCGAACACGCCGCTGGCCGTGTTCCCTTGGCGTTCAAAGGGTCCGGGATCTGGAACAAGTTCGTGCCTACGGGTAGGTCATTCGGATCTCGTCCAGAAGGGGATTGTCTGTCGTACCACTAGTATCGGTCGTGACGATCAGGGGGCTTAACGAATCATAAAAGGAGAGACTGATTCTCGGAGAATCTAAAGTGGGACTACTGAGAGGTCCGGACAAGGAATGAATGTCTGCACGGTTGTTGCGTCGGCGTGACTCGGAAGGGAAAGAAATGGTTGGCCGGTTGTTTGTGGGTGTCGTAGATACACGCGGATCGTGCAATGCGACTGAAAGTGTGGCCTTGCTGGATTTGTTTGTCTGTTGGCACGTCACGAGTGTGGCGAGCGGCGTGGTCTTTCTGGGGTCCCAAGATAGGTTCACGCCCCGCACTTCGTTCGGGGACCTGCCACCAAAACCACACGCTCAGGCACGTCGCGAGAACCGCGTGTATCCAGAAAATTCGGCCAACAGCGGGACCTGCTGCTTTATAGAGGGGGACTGGGGGGTAACGCTTCGTCCGAGCCTGCGGATGACGTTTTGGCTCTTCCTTCCTGGACTTCCTGCTCGCTAGCCTTGAACATCTGGCGGGTCCGTTGGCTTTCTGCCCGGAACTGGAAATAGATTGGTCCGAACAAAATGAGTCCGGCGGGAATCCAAAAGCAAAAGAGTGCCGGGAGCAACATCCAAAAGCTCAATTTGTTGGCCCTACCCTCCGCCCGTTGGCGAATGCGCAGGCGGAAATCGTTCGAAAATTCCAACAACGCGTTCGCTATGTCCGTGCCAAGTTTTTCCGACTGTGACAGGATGAGGCTCAGGTTACTGACCTCGGGGATGTTCACGCGGTGGGCGAGCTGGTGCAGCGCATGTTCGAGACTTCGTAGTTCGGCTTGCCGGAACATGATCTCGAGTTCTTTGGCCAACACAGGATAGGAGAACTCAAGTTCGCGGCTGACCCTTTCCAGGGCGCTCAGCAAGTTTTGGCCTCCCGTGAGCCCTAGGGCCAACAAATCGATCGCCACGGGCAACCCTTGTTCGATTCGTCCTCGTCGGAACCGTCCCATCGAAACCAGCACCAAGGGAGGCAACGCATACCCCATCGCGGCAAGGCTCACGCCCCCCATCAAGGCGTACGACATAAGAGCCTTGTCGACAACAAGAGCGAGGGCGAGGCCCACGAGGAGGGGCAACAGCACCGCCACGGTCCGGATCGCCGTGAATTCCATCAAGGCCGTGTGACGATAGAACCCAGCCGCCCGAAGATCTTGTTCGAGGGCTTGCCGGGTGTCCGTCGACATCACACCGGAAGTATCAAATTTCTTTGTCAAAGAGCCCAGCAGCAGCCTCGGTTCTACGCCCTCGTCGTCATCCTTTTGCCGGTCTTCGCCGCTGCCAGATCGAAGCTGGACAAGCTGCAAACCCACAAAGGCCAGTCCGGCAGAGGGAAACGCGATGAGTAAGATCCACATCCATTCGGTCATGGTTGCATTTCCAAAAGAGGAAAAAGAAAAGAGCAAGGCAGAAGGCAACAAGTTGAGGGTGAAGGGTTGAGGGTTGTTTTTGTTTTTTGGCCGAAGGCCAAGCTCATCGTAGCCTGGGCAAGCTGCCCAGGTAACAAAACGCACCAAAAACCTCGCGTTTTCCTTCCCACCTTCGCGTGAGAATCTTGTCCGTCCCTCAACCCTCGATTCTCAACCCTCAACTTGTCTGCCTTGTGCCTTGCGAGGGTTAATAGGTCACACGAGTCATCAAGTAGACCCACACTAAACCAATAAACTCCAAGACCAAGGACACTGCCACAATCACCCAGCCAACCCAGGACTCAAAGAAATGAGTCACGTGGTCGGGGCGGAGCAGAACATACGACAGCAGCAAACCCGGGCCGACGAGGGCGAGGGCAAACGACGCAATCCGGGCCAATGAGGTAGCGCTCTGGACGAACCCTATGTATTGGTTGCGGCCTTGGGCGACGTCGGCCAGGCGATCGAGTTGCTTGGCGAGATTTCCACCGGTCTTGAGGTAAAACGTCACGGTGGACACGAACGCATTGAAGTCCACGAGCCGAATGCGCTCGGCTGTCATCTCCAACGCCGACCGGACGGGCAGACCCAAGGATAATTGCACGGCGCAATGCGCGAACTCATTCGCGAGCGGCTTCGCTCCGTGTTCGCCCACCATCTCGATGGATTGGTCCAGGCTCAGGCCCGCTCGAAGAGACCGGGACAACAGCGAATAAGCGTCCGGCAGTTGCTGTTGCATTTGTCGTCTGTGTCGCGATTGTAAAAACAAGAACATACAAAAGGGGAGCCCCATTCCGAGGGCGAGTCCGAGCAAGACCAGCCAGAGTTCCCCCCGGAGAAGGAAGAACACCACCGCGAGGCCACCGCCCAGCAGCACCATGAGTCCCACGGCCTCGGTCCCCGTAAACTCCAGGCCCGTCCGATGGATCATTTGGCAGAACCCGTCCCACGCCAGGGCCCAGCGCCCCCGCTGTTGTCTGGCCCTCGCACGGCGGACCAACACGCCGGAGGCCGTCGGGTCCTCCTCGTGTCCGTTCAAGCGACGGTGCATCCGCTCTTCGTTGCGTTGGAAAAACATCCGGAGCAAGAGGAAGGCGACGGCCCCAACGACCGACGAAACTCCGGCGAGAAAGAACACCACCTGGCGATTGGTCATAGCTACTTTCGCTCCATCGTTGCAGCTTCAGTGGGCGGGAACGGATTTTGGGTTGGTCGGTCTTGTCCCATGGTTCGATGAATCTAGTGCGTTGAGCTTGTGAGGTTTTCGTTGTAGGGTGTGACAAGCGCGGCGAAGGCACACCATTGTTGTTGTCGCAAGCTCTTTGTCATACATGACGGAAAAAAGGCCTAAAGCAATGTCTCCCGTTTCGCACAGTATTGTTTGTTCGCTCCGGTGGCTTTCGGCTGCGATGCAGCAAAAGCCACCTACGCTCAGTGTTGTTTGTTCGCTCCGGTGGCTTTCGGCTGCGATGCAGCAAAAGCCACCTACCCTTGATGTCCTTCGCTCGCGCTTCGGATTGGTGTCAGACACCTCGCCCGAAGACACAAAAGGGAACACAGATTAACTCTCTTCCTGGGGCCTCAACATCCGCTTTTCGAACAACGAGTCCGGCAACTCGATCCCGGCAGCTCGAAGTCGCTTGAGGAACCTTGGAGCGTTCCCTGTGGCATGGAAATTCCCGACGGCTCGTCCGTCGACGACTCCTGTTTGCCGGAACTCAAAGAGGTTCCGAGTTCGATACCCGGGTTGTTTGGATGACCGGACCAGTTCGGTCACACGCATGACCTTCCGGGATCCACCCTTCAGTCGCGATACGTGAACTATGACGTTGATGGCGCACCCGACGTACTCGCGAATGACTTCGAGGGGCATTTCGAAACCGGCCATCATCACCATCATCTCGAGACGCGCCAGGGCGTCTCGAGTATCGTTGGCGTGGATCGTGGTCATCGAGCCTTCGTGGCCCGTGTTCATCGCTTGCAGCATGTCCAGGGCCTCCGGCCCGCGACACTCACCCATGATGATTCGGTCGGGACGCATCCGCAGGCTGTTGCGGACCAGCTCGCGAGGCGTCACCTGGCCGCTGCCTTCCAGGTTTGGAGGTCGCGTTTCGAGCTGGATGACGTGCGGCTGCTGGAGCATCAGTTCGGCCGTGTCTTCGATCGTGACCAGACGTTCTTCCTCGGGAATGTATCCTGAGAGGACGTTT
>CAYYUU010000353.1:0-7349 GCA_964474955.1 uncultured Alcaligenaceae bacterium
CAGTTTTTGGACCGCGTTCGCGGACGAACAAGGCCTTTTCGTTTTCTCGCAAGACCGGTCCATTCCCCCTCGCAGTAGCCGTGACGATCGGACCTTTCTTCTTGACGTTGAGCCCCTCCATTGCTTTGTCCAAATTCGGATATTTATTCTTGAGAGCTGCCGGGCGTTTTTTCACATTCTTGCGGATGGCCGCGAGCACTTCTTCGGCTTTCTTGGCGTCGGTGGCTCTCATTCGGGCTGTCGCCTTCGTTTCCTTATTCACTTGGACTCGGATTTCCAATGTCTCAAGCCCGGCACTTTCCCGCAGAGTGTCGAGCTTGGTTTTCGTGACGATGACTTTCCCGTTGGGGCCAACTTTTCCCTGGCTCGTGCCACCGATGATCATGTCGCCGTTGGCGACGACAACCACGGCGTTCTTGCCAGAGCGTCCCTGCAACATCCTCGCGATTTCTTTATTCTTTATCGTGGGCTTCTGCTTGCCCGCGGCGACATCCAGGGCATGTTGAATCTGACTTTTCATGGGGGCCAGGACGACATGGTTTTTGTCGACGATGGCAGCGTAGAGTATTTCGTTCGGGCTCAATTTGACCTGGAAGATCGGGGTTTCTTGATGCTTCCCGCTTGCCTTTCCGTATTTCTTAGCGGCCGCCAGTAGCTTTTCCGCATCGAACCGACCTCGGAAGACGATTTGGGGTGCGGCGAACATTTTGTTTTTTTCGTAACAACTTCGACCTTGAGCCAGGCTGACGTAATCGATGTCCTTGAGCGGGGCGACTCCCAAATCTTGCAAGACCGTTTTCACTTTGTCCATTTGGACAAGCTTCAGGAGATCTTGTTGGTAGTACTTTTTGAAAGCCTGAGTCTTTCGGACTTGTTTCGCATTGAGGACCAAGACGAAGTCTGCATCCGGCAACAGGTACTTCCCGGAAAATGGCTGATCGCTCTTCTGGGCGAAAGCGAAAGACGCCAAAACCAACATCGTGGTCACAGAATAGGCGTAGCGCATGTGGGTGCTTCTCCGAGTTCGAGTGAAGTGCATTGTGGATGGATTATGTCGATAGTATTCGAACCTGCGGGATTCCCCAAACGAATTACCCAGCCGCCTGGATAATTCCGACAAATTGATCCGGCTTGAGGCTTGCTCCTCCGACGAGAGCACCATCGACGTCGGGTTGGCTCATCAGTTCCTTGGCGTTATCCGGCTTGACACTTCCGCCGTACTGCATGACGAGATTCTGTGCTGCGTCGGCAGAGTACAATTCGCCGATACGCTTTCGTAGGAATGCGTGAGCTTCTTGGGCTTGATCCGGGGTGGCCGTCTTTCCGGTGCCGATGGCCCAAACGGGTTCGTAGGCGATGACCAGTTTGGAGAGTTGGTCCGCGCTGACGCCGTCGAGGCCCTTCGTGACTTGAGAGTCGAGGACAGCTTCAGTTTGATTTCCTTCTCGTTCATCGAGTTTTTCGCCGACGCAGAAAATCACCTGCAATCCGGCACCGAGCGCGAACTTGATTTTTCGGTTGATCAACTCGTCGGTTTCGCCAATGACGTGGCGGCGTTCGCTGTGTCCCAGAATGACGTACTGACAACCGACGTCGAGCAACATTGCCGGGCTAACTTCTCCCGTGAATGCTCCCTTTTCTTCGGGATAAACGTTCTGGGCGCCGAGCCCGACCGGACTCTCTTTCACGACATCCGCGACTGTTGCGAGATACGGAAACGGTGGGCAAACGGCGACGGTGATGGACGGGTTCGCACCAACGCCTTGAACTACCGCCGTGGCGAGGTCGTGAGCTTCCTGGGCCGTCGTGTTCATCTTCCAGTTGCCGGCAACAAATTTTTTTCGCATCGTTCGGGCTCCTCGTTCGGATCGGATGTTTCAAACTTGGTTGGTGTCGTTGTACGGATTTTCGAGTGGGTTCGGAAGTGGTACGCACGTCCGAACGCGGTCCTATGGTTTTGGCCAAGACGCGGAGACGGTGTTGAACTGTAGCCCGAAGCTCGCGCGTCGGGGTGGTGTCGGAATCCTTCGCCGGCGCTTCGAAAACGAATGATAATCAATTTCTCGTTCCGCCGTTATGTCCAAGGCATGTAGGGGTGTCGGAGTCTTCCTTCGCAGCTTGACAGCCGACGCGACATTTCGAATACTCGTGAGAGTTGCAATCCTCACCACATCAACTCCACGAACGCATGCCATGAGCGAAAAGAAAAATCAGAACCCGAACACTCCATTGCCTGCTCAACCAACACCAGAAGATCCACTTGCATTGACCGAACTGTTCGCCGGTGGGGGAGAGCCGTGGTTGCCGTTACTCAAGCCTGTCATCGAAAAGAGACCGGCTGCCGAAACGTTCATCAGTCCGAAACGGCATTCGAGTGTCGTCCCCGTCCGGGAGCTAACGTTTCAGGCCCTCAAGCCAAATCCGCCGGAGAAATGGCGAGTCGTCATCTTCGGACAAAATCCGTATCCTCGCGTCGAGTCGGCAACCGGCATCGCGATGTTTGACAACACGTTCAACGAGTGGAAGGACAGTAAGTTTGGACGGGTGACGTCGATTCGCTGCATCATCAAGGCGGCGTGTATCTGGAAACACGGAATCGACCGCAAGACTCCTATCGCCGACGTTCGCAAACTGCTCGCCGACACGGACGTGGTCATGCCGCCGGAATGGTTTCAGGCCATGTTGACGCAGGGCGTGTTGTTGCTGAACGCTTCGTTGACGGCGAGCGATGATGGGTCGATTGCGACCGAGGAGCACACAGCGTTCTGGCGTCCCGTCGTCGAAAAACTCGTCGAAGAAATCCTGAAGGCCAAACAAGATGCCGACGAGAAGCACAAGGGCGTTGTGTTTGGCTGGTGGGGAGCCCACGCCCGGAACTTGAAGGCCGTCGTGGATCGGCTGAGCAAAAATCATCCCGACGTTCCGGTTCGACACGTCAACCATTGCAATCCGGCGGCCCAGGGCGACATTTTTTGTAAGGGCGACCACTTCGGCGATATCAATGGACAACTCGCGTCCTTGGGAATGGACAAGGTCGATTGGTTGCCGTCCGTGGGTTGGAACAAAACCGGCTCGGCTCACGACGAGACGTCCGAACAAATGGGCGAGTTCATCACCAAGACGATGGAACTGCACAAGTTTTATCTCGAACGTCTTCAAGAAGTGGCCGCGGAAACTCAGGAAGAACTTCCTCCGATCGTCGGCGTCCTGGAGACTCCGCTCATGAGTTTTGGTGAGGCCCTCGGACCGGTCGTCGAACTCATTTCGGGGATCAAGTCCACTGTGAAACATTCGGAGGAGTATGGGCTCCAAAGTGCGAGTTTAGCAAAAGCCAGGGACCTCACGGCAGACGAACTGTCGGCCGTCTACATCTACACAACCGGATCGAATTTTTACTGCCAACTCAACGCCACGCTCCGCAGTCCTGTTCGTGAAAACATCAAGCCATACTATCCCTATTTGCGGTTGTTGTTCTCGGCGTTGTCGAAGCTCAAGCCCTATCCGAAAAGTCTTTGGCGAGGCGTCGCGAAGGATCTGCGGAAGCAATATCCCAAGAACTCGCAAATCACTTGGTGGGGCGTCTCTTCGTGTACTTCAAAAGTCAGCGTCGCGAAGGCATTTCTGGGGTCCCGAGGTCGGCGGATGCTTTTCGAAATTATCCCGACCAACGCGTTCAGCATTCGCGACTATTCGGCGTTTACCGGCGAGGAAGAATACCTTTTGTTGCCCGGGACGCAGCTCAAGGTGATCGACGTGACTTCGCAGAAGACTGGACTCTGTAAAGTTAAACTCGAAGAGCTGCCGGAGGCGAGATTGGTATCGTGAGGGGGAATTATTTTGGGGCGAAAGCGGAACTCCAAATTACACCAACCCGAAGCACGAGCGAGGACCAAGAGCGCAGGTGGCTTTTGCTGCGAAGCAGCCGAAAGCCACCGAAGCGAACAAACAACACTGAGCGCAGGTGGCTTTTGCTGCGAAGCAGCCGAAAGCCACCGAAGCGACAAGAAGACGCGGTGCGAAGCGGGAAACATCGCTCTCGTCTTTTGGCTCTTGGCTTCCTCCAACAAATCCAAAACAAAAATCGCGGATTCCCCCCGAGAACCGGAGTTGCCGTGAAATTGAAATGGTTTGTTGTAGAATCTCACGAGAGCTTCTTGGGCCGAACACGATACTGGGCCTAGCGCTGCTTGATCCGCCCCCCTTTCGCCCCTCAGGCCGTGGCCCGACAGATTGATCTCTCACGATCGGAGATTTTCGATGCGATTATCCATCAGTTTTTCGTTCCTGCTCGCTTTGGGCGTGCTCGTCAGTTCTCCCGTTTTCGTCCGGGCCGAAGACTGGCCTCGTTTCCGCGGTCCTCAAGGCTCGGGCATCTCCAACGAAAAGAACTTGCCGATCAAATGGGATGCGCGAACGAACATCCTCTGGAAGACCAAGTTGCCCGGTCGTGGTGCGTCGAGTCCCGTCACTTTCGGGAAACGGATTTATGTCACGTGCTATTCCGGATATGGCAGCGGTCGACGCGGCGAACAGATGAAGGACCTGAAGCGGCATCTGTTGGCCATCGATCGCGACTCCGGAAAGATCGTCTGGAACAAGGTCATGCCCAGCAAAGAAAAAGTGTTTCCCTACTCGACCAGTTTCATCTATTTGCACGGTTATGCTTCGAGCACTCCGGCCGTCGACAAGTCCGGCATCTATGTGTTTTATGGTTCCACTGGCGCAGCGAAGTATACCCACGACGGCGAGTTGAAATGGAACACCTCGTGTGGGACGAGCACGAGTTACTTCGGGACGGCGAATTCTCCAGTCCTCTACAAAGACCTCGTCGTCATCAACGCGTCGGTCGAGAGCGATGCTTTGATTGCCCTGGACAAGACGACGGGCAAGCAGAAGTGGAAGGCGACAGGATTCCCGGAGTCCTGGAATACGCCCATCATCGTCAAGGCCGCGAACGGTCCCGAGTTGGTGCTGAACACGCAGCGGGAAGTCCGAGCCTATGCCCCCACGTCCGGAAAACTCCTGTGGAAATGCCGCGGCTTCCGGGACTACATTTGCCCAAGTGTGGTCCACCACAAGGGCGTCATCTACGCGATTGGTGCTCGCGCCCATAGGGCCTTGGCAGTCAAAACTGGAGGCCGCGGAGACGTCAGCAAAACTCACGTCCTTTGGCGGCTCAGGCGAGGTTCGAACGTATCGTCTCCGATCTATCACGACGGTCATCTGTATTGGGCCCACGAAGGGAACCGCGAAATCTATTGCGTCGACGTGAAGACGGGCAAACTCGTCACGGAGAAGACGCTCCCCAATCCGAAAGTCCGGGGAGATCAAAAAATATATGCCTCTCCATTGTTCGCCAACGGCAACCTCTATTTCACGACCCGAGGCGTCGGGACGTATGTCTTGAAGGCAACCCCAAAACTCGAAGTCCTCGCCTATAACGTCATCAAAGGAGACGACAGCGCGTTCAACGGTTCGCCTGTGCCTTCGAACGGGCGGTTGCTACTACGCAGCGACAAATACTTGTATTACATCGGAAAGAGAAAAGGAGAAAAGTGAAAGGTTGAGGGTCGGAGAGTTGAGGGGTGAGGGTCGGAGAGTTGAGGGTTGAAAGCGATAGAAAACAGAGAAAGTTTGTTTTGCGTTTTCTTCCCTGGCCATTCTGGCCAGATTACGTTGAGCTTGGCCTTCGGCCAAAAAAACATCACTTCCACCTTGCACCTTTCGAAACCCTCAACCCTCCGACTCTCCGACCCTGAGCCTGCTATAATGGAATAAGTCGGACGACTCGAAGAACGCACTCCAAAATTTTCTTTGCTTTTGAGATTAGCCACCGCTGTGGAGACATCGATGCAGGATCCAAACCAACAAAGCGCACAAACACGCCCGGAAGCAACCCCGGCCAACTGGAACGCACTCGTCGTTCGCCTCGAAGGAGAAAACGCTCGGTGGAAGTTGATGACCATGGCGATGGCGTTCGTGCTCGTGTTTTTGATCAGCATGGGAGTGGTTTGGACCGTCCTCCAACGACAAGAAATCCAAACCGCGAAGGAACACGCCGCGAGTTTCGAGAAACTGGCGAAAGACGCTCAAGAACTCGCAACGCGACGAAAACAACGACTCACGAAGGTGGAGACGGCCTTGGAGCAAGCTCTCGACCGACGAGGAGGCTTTGACCGGCCCGGGCTTACGCTGGAACAAAAAAAAATTCTCCAGGCGAGAGTCCGGAGGGAGTATGAAGATTTCCGAGACGAGACCCGCCAAGAACTCAACATGGCGTACCGAAATTTCGTCGACGCCGTGGAGCAATCCAAGGGGGCCGGGGCTCGAAAACTCCTGCACTCAGCGCCGGTGTTAGACGCGGATGCCAAACTCGACAAGGCGCTCCGCGAGGCCATCGACAAGTTGGTCAAGTCCGAGCGGAAATAGACGCAACAACAGCACGAGGGCGCAGCGATGGCCAACGAAGCACTCCAACTCGCTCACCTCATGGCCCAGATCGGGTTGGGGGTGATTGGCCCGCTCGGATTCGTCTACGGCGCGTACTGCTTGGTCGTCATTCTGGAACAAACGGCAGGCGGGAGCAAAGAAATTACGTGGCCTGACGAACCCGTCGTGGCTTGTCTATTCAAGGGCGTACTCGTTGGCGGGATGATGCTCGTTTGTGCCATTCCTGGTGCATTACTGAGCCTCTTTTTGGTGCCCGACTTGAAAACCTTGACTCCAGGGAAAGTCGCCGTGCTTCTGGCCAGCGTGTGGCCCTTGTTTCCGCTTGCGGTGTTGTCGACGCTTTCGGCCCAAAGTGGCTTCGCGCCGATCAACCCGCGTTTCTTGCGACGCGCCTTGTATCATGGCGGCCCTCTTGCACTCTTTTACGGAATCGCCACTGTCCTCTGTGGCCTGATTGGCGTCGTGTGTTACGCTGCCCATGAGAACTCACTTTTTCCATTACTTTTCATGACGCCGTTTTTGGCGGCTGCCGGGGTTTTCATCTATGGGCGGCTACTCGGACGTTTCGCCTGGCTCATCACCAATCGCCCTCCGCCGGAGCAAAAAACGAAACCTGTCCACTCTTCGACGACCCCAAACGTGCAACCAAGGCCGGCGGTAGCCGCGGAAGAGGACTGGGCCATTCCGCGATCCGACATTCCCGACGCAGAGGAGTCCGAAGAAGAGTCGAAGGAACAAGAGAACCAAGGGAGCGAAAGTACCGCGTCCGACGAAGAACGCGAGGAAAGCTCGAGCCGCCGTGTTGCCTCTTATGCTCTCGCCCCAGAAGAACCGCAGACACAACCGGACCAAGAAGAGTCTCGCGATGGTGCAGATGGGACGTATGCCCTGGAACAGGA
>CAYYUU010000354.1:0-7331 GCA_964474955.1 uncultured Alcaligenaceae bacterium
GAGCGACAAAAAGCAACGGGTGGTTTCCTGGAACAAGCGAGTCGAAGGAAGAGTGGCAAGACGTCCAAAGCTAAGGCATTCTACGCTCGTCAAGTTCCCCAAAACACAAAATCGAAAAAATCCTTCGACTCGAGAGTCTGGACCGTAGAATGCTCTTGGCGAACCAAAAAAGCCAACACAGAGCCTCGCAAACAAGGGTGCGGAATATGGGGCTCGCACTCGAGGCTTGCGACAAAAAACCAAATTCTCAAATTCCACAGCAACACCCGAACCATTTTGGACTTCGAGATTCGAAATAAGAAGGATTGAGATGCGGTGATTCGTTTCCTATAATCCCTCTGAGCGGGCGAGTAAATTGGAGGAGGAACGACTAACAGAGAGTGCCATGAGCGTGGAATCGACGAGACCAAGCATCGAAGAATTGACCTTTCACGTCTACGCAAGGCCGTTGCACCCGGAGTTGTTTGAAATTCTGGCGATGGAGACCGTCGAGCGTCCGGAATATAAGTTGAGCCTCCAGATCATTCCGACTGGCCACGTCATCTTGTGGGACACCAAAGACGTTTGCCTGACCGAAGTGGCGACCTCCGTCAACCAACCCTTGCCCGAGAAACGTCGCCTTTTCCATTCCAAAATTCGACAGGAATTGACTCGAAAAATCGAGTGCGCTCACGGCGTTTGCTACCAAATGAGCTTTCAGGTCGAGCGTATGAAGCCTGAAATCTTTCTCCACGCTCACGATGAATTGATGGCCGACGGGCAAAAGAACGGCAGATTGCTCCACAACTTCGAGCCGAATCATCGATTGGCCGTCGCCCCTCTGACTCTCATCGCTGCCGAAACCAAAGCTCAGTGCGTCATGATTTCGACGTTCCACACCTTCCCGGCAGAAAATACAGTTGTCAAGTCTCAGACGTTAATCGAAGTCAAGCCAGAAGAGTAAAGGGCCTTCCAAAAGGGAACGCTCGCCCAATGCCCACCGCGAGCCCACATCTTGCACATCTTTATCTACGAAATGACTTGCGCGGAAGTCTCCTGGAAGGCACTCCCGGATTCGCTCCGGGCAGAAGGTTGGGCGATGCTCTCGGCGATCCTCGAAGATTTTCAAGCCCTTCGCAACGTCCAGGTCTCCACCCTCGTTGCTCCTGATTTTCCACACTCGCTAAGTGTCTCCCACGAACGAGTTCTCCGCGACGAACGCGAACATTTCATCTTACTCGCTCAACAGGCCGATTCCACGTTGGTGGTAGCTCCAGAATTCGACGATTTGCTTCTCACGCGAGCCAGATTGGTGGAAGAGGTTGGGGGTCAACTCTTGGGTTCCACACCCGAGGGAATCTCGCAGACGGCTGACAAATTGGCACTTGCGCAACTCTGGAAGGATCATCAGATCCGGACGCCCAATACTTCGTTGCTGCATAAACCCCAAGATGAGAGGTGGGCTATCCGATTTCTTGCCGTCCTAAAACCTCGATTCGGAGCTGGGTCACAGTTAACTTATCGCTTGCACGAACTTGATACGAGCCAGAAAACGAACATTCACGAGGCCCAAACCCGCGGAATGGAATTCGTCGTTCAGCCATACGTTTCTGGCTTGGCGTCGAGTGTTGCATTCCTCATCGGCCCTAACGGTCCGGTCCCTCTTTCACCGGCTCGCCAACTCATCTCCGACGACGGAAACTTCACCTATCTCGGCGGTGAAATCCCACTTCCTCAAAAGTTTCGACAACGAGCTATCTCGCTGGCACAACGAGCAGTCGAATGTGTCTCGGGGCTTCGAGGTTACGTCGGCGTCGATTTGATCTTGGGCGAAGCCGACGACGGCAGCCAAGACTTCGCCATCGAGATCAACCCGCGGTTGACGACTTCGTACATCGGCCTGCGCCAACTCGCCGAAACGAATTTGGCCGAAGCGATGTTAAATGTTGTGCAGGGCGCAAATATCTCATTATCTTGGAGAGATGGTGTCGTGCGATTTTGCCACGACGGGAAAGTTCAAGATTAATGCGGTCAGCCTTCAGAATACAGGTACTCTCACATGTTTGATTTGGCTTCGGTGCAAGCGTCGATTCAACAACTCGGTCTAGATGGCTGGTTGCTTTATGACTTTCGTGGGTTGAACGTTCTCGCCCGTCGAGTCGTTGGAATCGGTCCGGATCAATTCTGGTCGCGGCGATGGTTCTACTTCATTCCCGCCGAGGGCGAACCACGTAAGCTGGTCCACCGCATCGAACCGAAGTCACTCGATCATTTGCCCGGTTCGGCCCAAGCGTATTTGAAATGGCAAGAACTCGAGGCAGGTGTCGAATCGCTCGTGCAGGGTTCCAAGAAAGTCGCCATGGAATACGTACCGCGCAATGCGAACCCCTATGTCTCGCGTGTCGATGCTGGGACCGTTGAACTCGTGAAATCGTTCGGCGTCGAAGTGATTCCGTCGGGAGACTTGATCCAGCTGTTCGAAGCCGTCTGGGACGATGAGCAATGGGCTTTGCATCAAGAGGCGTCAAAACATACCAGTGTGGCGTTCGACCTCGTGTTCAAGTTCATCGCCGAGAGCGTGGCGTCCGGAAAAACGATTCGCGAAACAGACGTCCAGAAGTTCATCATGGACTACTTCGCTAAGAACAACATGTTCACCGACCACGCTCCGATCGTCGGCGTCGGTCCACACAGCGGCGATCCGCATTATGCTCCGGAAGTCGGCAAGGACTCGGAGATCAAAGAAGGTGACTTCGTCTTGGTCGATATGTGGGCGAAGATGAACAAGCCGGGTGGGGTTTACAGTGATTTGACGTGGACGTGTTTTGTCGGAAAAGAAGTCCCCGAGAAATACACGAAGGTTTTCAAAATCGTGGCAGCAGCTCGCGACGCGGCGATCGAACGAGTCAAGACGGCCTTTGCGAACAAAGAAGTCATCCAGGGATGGCAGGTTGACAAGGCCGCCCGTGACGTCATCGAAGAAGCTGGCTACGGCGAGTATTTCTTCCATCGCCTCGGCCATTCGATCGGGCAAGAGACCCACGGCAACGGGGCCAACATGGACAACCTTGAGACCAAAGAAGAACGCCGCGTCATGCCTGGGACGTGCTTCTCTATCGAGCCCGGAATCTATATGAAGGAATTTGGCGTCCGGAGCGAAGTCGACGTCTTCGTTGATAAAAAGGGACAAGTCCACGTGACCGGCCCAGGTCCGCAAACAGAAGTCGTCGCATTGCTCGCGGGTCGATGACGATCTGGAGCCTAAAGTCCGGTCAGCGGATCGGCTAATCCAGTGAAATATTTCTTGCATTGGGTCGATAATCCATGTACAAGAATACATAAGTCTCATACAAAAAAAGAAAACACAAATTTCGTTTTCGTTCCTGGTGGCTTGAACTACATGGGCTTGAACCCATTCGGATTCTGAGCCATCTGGATCGGCTCATATTTCTTCAAGAACGAGGAAGGAACGCATGCTACTACAGACTCGCAAACTGTTTGGCGTCCTTCAAGTGTTGGCGTTGGTCTGCCTGGTGGACGGCCTATGCTTTGCCCAGATGGCACCCGCGCAACGCTTTCGGGGGCCGAGTTATCGACCGCCGCGCGTTCCGAGTTATCGACCACCAACACCGACTTATCGACCGCCTACGCCCCGCCCATCAACGAAGATCAAAATTCCCACTTACACTCCGCCAAGTCCTCCCCGCATGCGGGTCAACGTGCCTGGTCCGTCGTATCAGAAAGTGTGGAGTTGTGGTCGATGTGGTGCCCGAGCGGGAACTGGGACGCTCGCCCCATTCAGCTGTCCGAGTTGCGGCGTTCGATTCCGCAACGGTGGGACAACACGTTCAGGAAGTCGCGGCCCGACACCTCCCCGAAACAATCCCGTTCGGGTCAACAACAATCCGGGCGGTCCGGTCATCCACGTTAATAACTTGGGCAACCGCAACAACCCGAATAACAATGCCCCAAACAACGGTGCCCCAAACACGAATAACAACAACGACGATGACGACCCAGCACCCCGAGTCCACCGAAAGAGTTCGAAATCCAACAAGGTGCCTTTCATCATCGGCGGCGTGTTTGGGCTGATAGGCATGTTTGCCGGGATCGTGACGTCTGTCGTGAGCTACGTCCGCCGATAAACGAATCGCTTGGATTTGTGCCAATTGGTAAGAACATCCGAGGCCGGAATTCTGAAAAGGATTCTGGCCTTATTTCTTGCGCCGTTGAATTCTTTCGGTAGAGTTGTTCCGGGATTCGGATCGAGAAGTTTCGTTTGTGGTCGTATTTAGGAGAGTGTCGTGTTTTGCATGGAACGCGAAACTTACGGAGAAAATAAATCAGTGGTCTCCGTGATATCTGTAGTTCTGCCGGGCTTCACATTCCCGAAACGGGCGTGGCCAAGATGACGCCCACGAGCAAGTCGTATCCAGTATGGGCTCCGACGGCCACTCCAAAGCCGCGACGTTGGAAGATGACGGCGAAGTAGATTCCAGCGAGAAACCGAAAAAGAAAAACGTATCCCTGGAAATCTTCTCCCGCAGACCCAACATGATGGGCTGCCGAAAAGAGTAAGGCGGATACAACGATCGCCAGAACTTGAGACAGGTTCTCGCCCACCTCGCCGAGTTTGAGTATCTGGAGAACGAGCGTGAGAAGGAGAAGTCGGAAGACGACCTCTTCGTAGACCCCGGCTCCAACGAAGCTCACAATTTGGGCAATCGCGGGGTCACAAGTGGATCCGGTCGTGAGTGGTAGCCCAACGAAATCAACAACAGGACCGAGCGCACGACTGAGCCCCCAAAGGCCCAAGGCCAAGACCGCGCTCTCCAACAACATACCCATCCACACACTGCACAATTCCTTGGGAAGTGCTTTCCAATTCCACCAAGACCACACGACCAAACTAAAACCCAACAGAGCGCCCGGTAAATACGACAGGCCAACGCCTACTCTGGAGAACGTCCAGATGAGCCAAGTGTCCGCGCCGTTTCGCAGGGCTTGGGGATTCTCGAGTTCTAAAAAGGCCAGGCCCAACTCATAGGCCGCGAGCAAGGGCACGACAAACAGTGCCGAGGCCACCGGGTGGCGCGTCGCGTTGTAGTATTCGTGGCTCGCGAGGGTCATGGAATTTGCGAAGGAGTAAGGCAGGAGGATTGAAAGAGAAGTTCGAAGCCGCGGAGAACTCGACATTGATCGTTATCTGGTTGTTGTTTTTGTTTTGGAGTGCGGCAGATTCGCTGCCGCTTTGGTACTTTTTGTTTTTGTTTTTGTTTTGGAGTGCGTCGGCTTGACGACGCTTTTGTGCTTTTGTCTTTTGTCTTTTGTCTTCGGTTTTTTCTCGGAGTACGCCTCTGCCGTGCTGAACCAGAATCTGAAAAACGGATGCCTATTTATTTCTTGGTTCGAGTGTGTCCATTACGTTCGTCACAGCACACGGAGTGTGCCTACTACTTTGATTACGGCACACGGAGTGTGCCTACTACTCTGATTGCGGCACACGGAGTGTGCCTACTACTTTGGGTCCTACGCCCCGCAGTCCTCTAAGCCCACCGTGGATACGATCCAGCAAACAACGCGCGCTTCTCAGGTTGAGTCAAAACACGCTTGATCGATAACCTTTGGCAAGCGGTCAGATCCAATAGTTGCGGAGTCTGGATCGGAGACTGGTCCGAGTGGGTAAGCACTTGCACGACCGGGCGATCGTGCGAATCACTCGCGTCGAGCAACGAACGAGGCCGCAATACTACAACGCCACACGTCCCGTCACTGAGTTCGACACCGAGTCCGGGCGGATACTTCCCGAAACTGGCAATGGCTTCCACATAGACGGGATCGATCTTGCCTTGCTCGCCGAGACTTCGCAACTCTTGGATGGCTTCGGCGGGGTTGATGGCCGACCGATGCGGACGGTTCGAACACAGGGCCACGTAAACATCACAAACCGTGAGCAACCGCGTAAGCGAACCAAGCTGCGAATCCGTCAGCCCGGCGGGGTAGCCGGTCCCGTCCAACTTCTCGTGGTGGCTTCGAATTGCCTCAAGGAGCCAAGTCTCGCACCCTCGCAAAGCTCCCACGGCCGATGCCCCGATACGGCAGTGTTTCTCGATCACACCCATCTGGGTGATGTGGAATTTCTCCGGCGTCCAGAGTGTTTCCTTCGGCACAGACAACATGCCGACGTCGTGAAGGAGAGCCGCGACGACTGGTTGCAACAACGCGTCGCGCCATTCGGGCGATTGCTGCCCGAAATATACCAAGGTCTGGGCGACTGCGAGAGAGTGGCAAGCTACGAATTCGCCAACACGTTCGGGCATCTTGTCGACGAATCGAATGGGATGCCCACGATTGCAGTCGTCGATCACAGTCTCGGCGAGTGTGAAAAACGGATTGACCGTGCTGAGCTTGCCGTCCATGACTTTCTGGAGGAGATTTTCAAGTTCTCGTTCCGTGCGGCGCTGATGGTGGGCCGCCCGAAGAGCATCCTCGACCCCCGAAAGTCGTTGTTGCAGCGTCCCGATCAACACGTCGAGGCCCGAGCAAAGTTGAAGCTGGGCACTTGGCTCAGACGGCATGGTTTGGAGCAAGCGAAAGACGAGTTCGGCCAACAACACACCGTCTTGGTAAAACGTGTGAAGCGGTTGTCCTTCGCCCTGTTCGAGCAACGGGTCTTCCGCATGTGATTTTAGTTTGGCAAGAATATCTTTTGCCGACCGCAACAGCCGAACGGCGCGCGAAGTCAACTGCGGCGGAAAACCCTGCTCGCTCGAATGGGCCGTTCCATAACCAGATTGCCGCAGAGCTTGGGAAAGCATCCGTTGCTGGTCGGTGCCGAGCTGAACACGCTGTTGCAGGACGCGAATCGGTCCTTCGGCATCGTGCAGATGCGAAGCGGCATCCCCGGCGTCACTGGCGAGTTCGGATGCCTGGTCCAATCGTTCTCGCAACTTGGCAATCACGCCCAGTAAGTCTCGGGTCGTTGTCATCCCTGATCTCCCAAGAACTTCGCGGCTCGATCCGTCATGCGGTGCTTCATCGTGTATTCTCAAAAATTCATCGGGTGATTCGTCGGAAAAACTGAAATGAAAACGACAAAACCGAGAACCTTCTGGGGCTTCTACCTGTCTTATTTTCCAGCCCAAGATCATTCCTGAACGTCCGACGTCGGTTACAATGGGTAATGATTTTCTCGCTTCACTCTTTCGCGGATCCCACTTCCGCCCCCCATCTAAATGACTTCGAACAATTGGCAGATTTGCGACTGGATCGATTGGGATCGGTTCGAATATGTTGCGTTGCGCTCACGCGGTGAATATTGGCCGCAATTCATCGTCCAGAAGCTCTTTTCC
>CAYYUU010000355.1:0-6415 GCA_964474955.1 uncultured Alcaligenaceae bacterium
TGAGGGTTGAGACTTGAGGGTTGAGAGTATTTTGGAGCTTCGGAGTGGCTGCATATCGTGGCCGCGGGTGTGAACTCGTGTAATGGTGAGAGCGCTCTCCCAGAGCACCTTCACGGCCACGGCTACAACATGCCACCGCTCCGCGGCTCCAAAACACTCTTAACCCTCAAATTTTTCATTCTCCACCTTTCACCTATCGAAGCCTTTTCCGAAAATCAGAGAAATCTCTCAATTTCTTGGCTTTTGCGTCCCTTGTATTCCATATTTCTGATAGCGACCTCCGCGCCGGGAGTTCTCTTTCGGCGTCGGGTGAGCTGCCGAACACATCTGGCGTTCGGCATCAACTCGGGCAGTGGATGCACACATTGGCGACCTGCTTGGCATCTCTCAGGCCAACTCTCTGGCAAGGACCAACGGGAATTCACCGACAGAGGTGTTGGTGCGGCCAGACTCCCAAGTTAGACGATGTCATTCTGGGGTCACAGAGACGAATAGAAGAGGCGGTCCATGAAGCAACTTTCAGCTTGGCAGAACCCAGGCGGCAGACGAGTGTCCGTACTCGGAATCTTGTGGCGGATCTCGGTGATGCTCTTGCCGACGGTCTTGCTTGTGTTTGCGAGTCTGCGCACGCCACCACCGCACAACATAATGTTGTGGATGGGAACGTCTTTCCAGGCGTTGGTTTGCTTGTTGAGCTTCATGAGCCCGCGAAGTTTCAAGCAATCGCTGGGTCCATCGGTCATTACCCTGTACTTGATCGCGCTTTGTTGGTTGTGGTGGGGGCTGCCGGCTCAGGACTGGTATGCGACGATGGCCAAGGCCGTCTTGCTCATCGTGCCGTTGATCGTCTTTGCGTTCCAAACGCTGTATGACTCGGGGGCGCCTGCCATCCGACGTTCGCGCGTCCTCGCCGATCGATTGGCCGCGAGGAAAGAATGGCCAACGGACCTCGCCGCGATTCGTGCCCTGCCGGAAGTGAAAGCCTTACGGGCGTCCTTGAATCTTGATGCGTCCCCGGCGTTGGCGTTACTGACGCACCAACGACTCGAAGTTAGGGTCGCGGCCTTGGCGTCACTCGAATTCCGCAAGGAGTGGAAGCCTGGACAAGCTGAATTGGTCCTCCAGACGGCCCAGCGCGCCGAACAGCCTATGATCCGAGCGGCCGGCGTGAGCGCTCTGGCGAGCGTCGACGACCGGGAAGTCATCGAGCGTGTGGCCGGGTTCCTTCACGATCCCGCCATCGAAGTTCGCAAGGCAGCCGTCGAAGCGTTGTTGTGGGACACTGAAAATCGTTGGGGCTGGATTCGATTCAGTGTCCGACGGGCTCTGGCCGATCCGCTCTTCCAACACGATGGACCACTTTGGCACGATGGCCAGCGACTCACGCCCGAAGCCCTCAACGACCTGACCGCGTGGGCTGCCGAAAAGGGTGTGTTGCCAGTGCGAGCCTCGATCACACTTGGCGCTCACTACCATCGAGCCCTCACTGAAAGAAGCGATCGAAAACTCGTTGGCTATTTGAAAGAGTTACTCACCAACCGCACGACGCCAGCGATCCTCCGGATCGAACTCTCGCGGGTGTTGCAGACCCACCAAGAGTTGGATAAGGACGTCCTGACGATGATGCTCGAACCGCAAAACCCAACGCCGCTGCGGATGATCGCCATCGAAACCGTCCTGACGGAGAACGTCGAAGGCCATCTCGCGGAAGCAGCGATCTCGGCCCTTCGCGATCTCGCACGCCTTCCGAACCGCGAAATCTCATTGGCCGCCGCGGCCATCATCCAACGCCGCCTGGGTGTCGACCTGGGACTTGGCTTGGGGCAGCCGCTCCCGCCCATTCACAGCCGACAAGCCGCCGACATCACTCGTCGTGTGATGGTGTGGGCCACCGAATACGACAACGACGAAGACGTCGAAGATTCGCGACCCATGGCATCCTGGCGAGCCGTGGGCGGATGAGCCACACAACAGCCGAGCCGGGACGAAACCCGGCTCGATCCACTTCCATTCCTGAACTTTCCAGAAGCAAAGACGTTCGCGCCTGGCACATCTCAACTTGACATCCCATCTCGAAAACTCGCAGACTTCTCGGAAGATGCTGGTTGTCCCGCAACAAATCCAACTTTTTCCGTCGTTGTCATCCTAATCGTCTTGAAGCCTCTCACGTGCAGAATACACTTGATGAAGTTTGGTTCATTACGAGCGTGATTTCCGTTTGCCCCTGGAGGTTGATGCCATGAAACTGACCGATTTCTATGACGAAGTTGCACGACGAGCCGACACCGACAAGACCGAAATCACTGTCGCCATCACCAAGCGAGTGCTTTCCGAAGCCTTCATCGTTCTTGCAGGTCTTGAATCTGCGGATGCCATGGACACCGTGTCGAAGGGCATCGCGACGGCTGCCAAGAAGCTCGCGAAAGACGCCGAAAGCAAATAGAAGTCGAGAGATCTGGTTTTTGGAATTTGGCGAGGAAAGTTGCTTTTTGCGGAGCGAAAAGTTTTTGTCACTTGGTGACTTATTGCTCCGCAAAAGGCAACTCCTCTCAACGAACGCGATGTCTACCCCTACCTCGTCAGTTCGTGGAGCAGTCGATCCGCGAATTCGACGCACCGCATTTGATCTCTCTCCTCCGCTAATTGTTGAGCGATCTTCCGAATCGTCATCACCTCATCTCGCAACAAGGCTGTATCGTCTTGTCGGACGACATGAGGCGTAATGGCTTCGATTGCACACAAGACCCCCTCCACGATCCCGGCGTTGGCTTGGCCGTAATGCCGAATCATCCGAAACGCTCGCTCGGTGGCCAACCGAAACGTGATCGTGTGAGTGATCACGCGGACGATGCCGCGTTCATCCTTACGAACGGGGGAGGGTATGGTCCGTGAGGCTAATTTGGTCAAGGCGGCTCCGAGATAATCCAGGCAAGTCATGGCCGTGAACGGATCGTTGATTCCGGGCGAGAGAGCGCGAACTCCGATTTCGACGAGTTCGTGGATGGCAAATTCCAGATCTTGGCGTGGAGTCCGCGAATTGCCGACGATGAAACAACCTCGGAGATCCGCGGCCAACGAATCATCGAGCTTTTCCTTGGGCCAGACTTGCGCCAAGACCGACGTTTCGGAGAGAAAGGCGCCCGGCCGAGAGGGGATGTAAAGGACGACTTCCCGTTCGGAAGCCAGCCACATCAGTCGGTCGGTATCGATCCCTTGCAGGTATCCGAGCATTTGGGCCGTAACTTTTTCAAACGAATCGCCCAATACCTTGGCGTTTTCCTCTGGCTGGGGGGGTTCTACCGGTTCGGAACCGAGTCGTTCAGGATATAATCGGTCGATCGTCTGTATCAACTCGGTGGCGACGGAACCGACGAGGTTGGGCGCTTGCAGACGCACCGCCACGTTGTGGATGAAGACCACGAAGATTCCCATGCTCACGATCGCAAAGACGATTCCGAGGGCCACCGACAAGTGTGGCACGAACATTTCTTTTCCTTCCCGCACGACTCGAAGGACGATCAGGCAGTACAAACTCGTTGCCCCCAACGAACCGAGAGCGAAGTGCGTGAGTCCATCTTCCATCCACTTCCGCAACAATCGCGAGCCGTACAACGAGGCCGTATTCGTCAAGGCGACCATCGTGATGGAGAACACGACGCCCGTAACCGTAATCATGGCCCCGGCGATCGACGCGAAGCTCGCCAGAGCCGCCGGGGCGGAGGTGACGGTCCAACTCGGCCACGCTTCCCCGCCCGCGACGATCCGATCGACCTCGGGCATGATGAAAGCGAGAAGCAGAGCGAATCCTCCCAGCATGGTCGGCACGAACCAAAAACTTGTGCGAAATGCGTCCCACCATTGAACGAGCCAGATGTTCATCGGAATAGTTGTCCGGTTTGGATTGTTTTATGTTCTGCGCCACGGGATTTGTCGGAGAATCAAGAAATGTATTGTTGTCCGGTTTGGTGGAATGGCAATCCCTTTTCTCGGGCAAGCAGCCCTTTATCGATAAGTCGTGCTGGGTGTTGACGGGAAAGTTGCTTTTCGCTCCGCGAAAAGATTTTCTTTCCAGACTTTTCGAGGAGCGAAAAGCAACTACCTCAAACGCACCTATAATACAGAGGACGATTCCGATTCCATGCCTGGCTTGTACGTGCCCTGATAATCTGGTAAAGCTTGATTGGGATCTTGAAAACAAAGGGCTCCGTATCCTCCTGCATCGGAGCAACAGATTTTCGACTCTTCCTGGTAACCTTCCGATCAATTCCCTCAAGCGAATATCGGCTCTATAATGGAGTGGCTCTGGTCCGCTGCTTCGACATCCTTCAAACAAGGGAGATTTGCCGTGTCTCGATCACTCACCCCTTGGCAAGCAACGGTTTTGGGAATCGTGGTACTCGTCACGCTGGTTCTTGGCTCGGTCGGGTTGTTCCTCGTGGGCAGCCGGGGCTGGTTCGGCAATGCCTTCCAACTGCGCGCGAGTTTCCCGGACGTTTCGGGGGTCGAGGTCGGAACGCGGGTCGAAGTCCAGGGGGTTGATGCCGGGGAAGTCACAGACATTCAACTGGAGGAACCCGGACACGTCGTTCTGGTCCTGCGTCTGAAAGACAAATTCCGCAAGGTCGTCCGCAAGGGTGCCCACGCCCAAATCGCAAGCAACGGCCCAATGTCGGCGAACATTATTCGGATCGTAAACGGCAAGTCCGCCGAAGCCATCGAAGAAAACGCCCTCTTGCCGAATTCTCCGGACGAGGGGATGTTTGCCAACCTCTCGACGACGACCGGGAACTTGAGCCAGGTGAGCGAAAAACTCGTCCGGATCGTCGACCGCGTCGACAACGCCACCAAAGATTACGAGGACGGAAAAGGACCGATCGGGAGTGCCGCCAAGGATCTCTCCAAAGCAACAAACAAACTCGTGAGCGTCGTCGACCGCGCGGACCAAGCCCTGCGGGAATACAACACCGGCAAAGGCCCCATCGGCTCTGTCGCGATGGAGTTGAAGCAGACGACCGAAAAACTCGACAGGGTGATTTCCGAAGCAAACAAGGCCGTCGTCGCTTACAACGCGGGGGACGGGCCGGTAGGCAAGGCGACCACTGACCTTCGCAAGGCGACGGACAAACTCAACACGATTTTGGCCAAGGCCGACATAACGATCGACAATCTTCAATAAGGCAAGGGGACGCTCGGGAAGCTCTTGACGGACGAAAAACTATACAAGGAATTCACGTCGTCGCTCAACAAAATCCAGTTGGCCCTGCACAACATCGAAGAGGGCCAAGGCTCGCTCGGAAAATTCCTCAAAGACAAAACGGCGTACAATGAAACCGTCAATTCGCTCAAAGAAGTTCGCCAGATGGTCAGTTCCGTCAAGCAGAACTCCGACGCCGTCAAGCGACTGCCGATCGTTCGAAACTACGTCGTCGATTTGAGCAAGGAACTCGTGCGACCGAACTGCACGCGGCACCGAGTTGTTTATCCAATCTACCAGATTTTTGAGGACGACCGCGCGACCCTGACTCGTCTGGGCAAGCGAAACTTGCGAGCGGCCGGCGACTGGCTCAACACCCACAAAGAGAAGAAATCCGAAGTCGTCATCGCCGTGTTCGCGGACCCGAAACAGAAGCCGGAATTCGCCAAGCGACTCACCGAAGAACAATCCAAGGCCGTGATGAACTTCGTGAAAGAACACCACAAAGTTCACCGGCTGGGCTACTGGTTCTGGTCGAACCGACGGGTCAAGGCCATTGGGTGTGGAGTGACGCCGACGCCCGTGCCAGAGAAAAAGAAGTTGCCCGCGGCGCGGGTCGAGATCATCGTGTTCGTGCCGGAATAATGATTTGATATTGGAGGGCATCACGAGCGCGAGCGATGGCACTGCATCTCCTCTCGTCCTCGCGTCTTCAATTTCGGAAGGGCAAAATTACTGGCCATGACCACACTCGAACGCTATCCTCAACGAATGTCAAACGCCAACGGAACCCCCAACCAGGCACGTATCGATTTGTTGTACTCGTTCTGCCGGATGCAACTTCCCGCGATCAGTCTGCCTCTCGACGCCTGCGAAGGGCATCTTCACCGCACGTTCGATTTGTACCAGTCGAAGAACAAGGAAGAACCGGTCACTTGGGACTTTTACCTGGATAATCTTTATCCACTCGATTGGTTCGTTACGGCGGCGTGTCTGGAGGGCAACGAAGCCGCGTGGGAAAATCTCTTCGCGGCCCGAGCGTACCGCAGCGACTGCCTGTTGATGGATGCCCTGCGGTCGCGTGCCGCGTGGCTGTACCCGCGTGACGAAGAACGCCAAGAAAGTTCCGTCCTCGAGTTCTGGAGCCATCTGTACGCCCCACCAGAGAACGGCGGCAAGGCGATCTTGGCTCGTTATGATGGTCTGCGTCCCTTGGTCCCT
>CAYYUU010000355.1:6425-7326 GCA_964474955.1 uncultured Alcaligenaceae bacterium
GGCGTGCCGGGTGGGTGTAAGCGAGTGACGAAGAACGCCAAGAATGTGCCGTCCTCGAGTTCTGGAGGAACTTGTTCATCCCACCAGAGACGCCTCAGGGGCTTCCCGTCTTGAAGCGATATGACGGATTGCGTCCTTTGGTTCCGTGGCTCATCCGCGTCTTCCAAAATCACCACCTCTCAAAGTTACGCAACAAAAAGGGCGAACAAGCCCTCCCCGAAGACGACATCATCCCTCTGCCCGCTCCCCAACCCGACCGCTGGCACGACGTGTTTTGCGACGCCGCTCGCGAATGGCTCCTTTCGATCGGCGAAAAGGAATTGTTAATTCTTGGACTGCGTTTGCGATACAACATGAGCCAGCGCGACGTCGCGGGGATTCTCGAAATCCACGAGGGCACGATCTCACGACGTACCGACGCTCTGAGCGAACTGTGGAAAGAGACGATCAGCAAGAAGATGATCGAGCAGGGCTGGACCGGCGATAGTCTTGCCGATTACGTTCGGACCGAGATGCGGAATTTGCTTCTCGATGATCCGCGGTTGTCGATCGATAATCTGGCGAAAATTTTGGCGGCGCAGGGGAAGACGTTGCCGAAGATGGAGGGGTAACGTCGATCTTGCATGGTGAAGTTCCACAAGCTCCTCTCCTCAAGCCTTTGGGGTAGGCAAAGATGATAACGATTGTCTACTGGAACATGGGCGGAACAGGCGGAAGGAAAGTCGCGGAAGAGAGTATTCAAGCTCGCTATGCTGGCCTCCTTCAGAGCTTGCGTAATTTGGCAAACGCTTACAATGTCGAGATATTTCTCCTGGCAGAGTGTCCCCTCCCCCAAGACACGATTCTGAGTTGTCTCAACGAAGATAACGTGCGTCCCTTTCGCAAGCCTCCGCCTTCTCTT
>CAYYUU010000356.1:0-7313 GCA_964474955.1 uncultured Alcaligenaceae bacterium
TCGATCTCTTTTCCCTTGGCGGCATACTTCTCCCAATTTTGGTTGGTGAGCTTCACAATTTCTGCGGCTTGGGTCGTTGTGGCGATCACGAGAACCAACAACGCCGAACAGTATTTCCAAGAATTCATGGTGCTGACCTCTGGAATACAAGGATTGATGGAGTCCGCCGACATTGTATGGATCAAGAATTCCACGGGATCGTGAAAATGATGGGAATGATGAGAAAAGGCTGGCTCACGATTTTGGAACTATCGATTGAGTTGATGTAAAGTAGTAGGCACACTCCGTGTGCCGTAACCAGAAGTAGTAGGCACTCTCCGTGTGCCGTAACCAGAAGTAGTAGGCACTCTCCGTGTGCCGTAACCAAGTAGTAGGCACACTCCGAACGCGAAATATATTGCTCTCCGGTTTGGTCGAAGTTCTCCGCTCTCCCAGGCTAGCATCCTGAGATTCCTCACTCTCCACGCAGGGCGCGTATGGGGTCGACTTTCGCGGCTCGCCGGGCGGGAAACCACGCAGCTCCTGTGGTGACCACGAGAGCGGTTGCCCAAACGACTAAGAGGAGCCACCATGGGAACAAGAATATAGATTGCTCGAGTTTGATGTTGAGTTGCTTCTCGACGTTGGACCTAACCCAAACGTCCGCAGGGATCGAAATTCCCCAGCCAGCCAGCATTCCCAACACTCCACCGATGAAGCCAACGACCATGCCTTCGACGAGAAATATCGATTGGATGTGTCCCCGACTCGCCCCGATGGCTTTCAAGATCCCAATCTCCCGAGTCCGTTCGAGCACGCTCATGAACATGGTGTTGATGATCCCGAGTCCGGCCACAAGCAGCGCAACAATCGCGATCACAGTCATGCTGTCGGTGATGAGGGTGTAGGAGAATTGCTCTCGCTCAATGGCCTTGAGGAGCGTCGAGGTGTTGAGCCCCTTTGCCTTCTACTTTTTCTCGACGGCTTTGACGTTGTTGACGGCGTCGTCGTCGACGGTGGCGTGGTAAAGCCCTTGTCGGCGTTTCAAAGGGTGTTGTAAGTAGAGCCGAATGGCGGTCTTCTCGGGCAACAGTACGTCGAACCCCGGATCGAGTTGGAAGACGGAGAATCGCCGAGGCGGAGAAGCTCCGGAAGAAAGGATCCCGCAGATCGTGAATTCGTCGATCGGGCGTTCGCGTGGTCTTGTGATCTTCTTGGGAGGAAACAAGCTGCTCAGTATCTTGCGGACACTAGTTTCCAGAGTTCGCGTGGTTTCCGGATCCATCCGTCGGAGTTCTTCCCAAAAAGTCGATCTAGTCTGTTCGTGAGATCGGAAGTCGAGTTTGACCTTCGCCCCGATTGCCTTTTCGAACCCGTTGGCGTTGCGGACGCCGAGTTGATAGAGCAGATACTCGGAGACAATGATTTGGTGGGCGTCGTTGGCTTCGAAAGTTTCCCCTTGAATTAATCGTTTTGCAATCCGCTCGTCGTCTTTTCGCAGGGCAACCAGTGAGGCCAAACTGCTTTTCTTCCGGAACAGGAGATTGCTGGTTTGCTTCGAGTCGCGGGAACCTCGATCCACCAGAGGAATGACACGCACCTGACCGGCAATGGTTCCCTGGACGTCGACGACGTGTTCGATTTGACGCAGTTCGTCCAACAACTCGGCGGTCAGAGGGACTTTCGGTTCACGCTCGCCAATGTCGTGGGAAATAGACCGTCGGGCGTACTCTCGGCGCAAGCGTTCTCGTCGCTCTTCGTTCATCGCGCCTTCGATCTGGACAGGTGGAGCCTTTCGAGGTTCGCGGATGGGGGTGACCGAAATCTCGCGGAGTTTCCCGAAGCGTTGATATTGTCGGACGATCGTGGCCTGGATTCCCTGGCGGAGTCCGAGACTTACCATCAACACAGTCGTTCCGAAGACCACCCCGAGCGTTGTGAGGATGAGACGAGTCTTTTGTTGTCGCCAACTCCGAAACGCCATCCCGATGAGATTCATCCAGGTCATCGTTGAGATCTCAAAGAAAGGTGGAGAGTCTTCGAAAGGTGAAAGGTGAAAGACAATCAAGTTCCCTGGTCATTCTGGCTACGTTGAACTTGGCCTCCGGCCAAACAACAACAAACTCTCAACTCTCAACCCATTCAGTCCATTCGCAGTTCACACATCGAACCTGGAGCCGATCGTTCATTTCGCCTACTTCGTCGGAGCGAACGACTTCCATTCCTTTCACGTTGCATTGGGGACATTGTACGGTTTGGTATTGAATGGCAACACGTTCGCGTTCGACGTCTTTGCGAAGTTGTTCCACGGACCTTTTTTTCCAGGTGTGTCCTCCGGCGAAGTCGCGGATTCGGGCAGCCAAATCTGGCTCGATGCCCGAGACCTCCAGGACGCCAGCGATACTGCGAAGGGCCAGGGTGTCTCCCTCGTCGGCTTGGTGGACGAGCCAGTGCAATTCTTCGCGGGGAAGCGATCGAGTTTCTTCGAGATAGCTCAACGGTGGGTAGATGTTGGCGAGGTCTTGGGCGGCCATGGATCGATGATCGTAGAGCAAGGCCCATCCGTTCGCGTTGCCTTCGGCGCGGGTGGCATGATGAATTGTTGGGAACGGCAACCCCGGCCGTTCTGCGATGTACCAGTAGTGCTGGGCGTGCGTGATGTATGGGTGGTGGCTGAGTTCTCGTTGGTCGACGTGTTCGGCCAGAGCCACTTCCGGGAATTCTTTGGTGAGGATGTCGAGAGCGTTGTGAGGATAATCGTCTTCGAAAGGATGGTTTTTCGGACTGCAATGCGATTGCAAACGAAAGACCCACGTCCCACGAGGAACGATTAACTCTGGGGCGGGGTGGCTATCCATTTCGAAAAAATCTTCGATTGGCGTGGCCAGGATGGGGGAGTCTCCCAGGATAAGGTCGAGCACCCAACAGCCCCGGATGTGTTCACACGTCGGATCCCGCAGATGGTCGAAGATTGCTTCGTCCTGACAACCGGCTTCTTCGAGGGCATCGGCCAAGACCGGCAGGAGTTGGTAAGCCTGGTCAGTGTAGATAGTGTGAGCCAACCGAATGACGGCATGATCGTTCGCCGAACGCCACCCTCGTTCGAGTACTGATGGACAAAATGGATTCCCAAACGACTCACGGATTAACTGACAAACTTCTTTGGAATCGTGTGTCGCCCCGTAGGCGAACAACACACCTCGGAACGCCATGCGGGCGTCCGGCGTCGCGCACAAGCGAGCTACGTTGAGTGCGAGCTGCCCGGGAGTTTGGTTTTGGCCGGGATTTCCTCCGTCATCGTCTTCGTCCTCGTCATACTCATCCTCGTAATATTCAACATTGCCGACGTACAGATGAGAGGGCTGGAACTCTGCGACGAGTTCGCCCAAGATTCCGAATCCATTCGGGTCGTCGGCATAGTTTTCCGCGGCACGGACGAGTTGTTTGGCCTGGAATGGGAGTTGGTCCCAATAGAAATGACGCACCAGAGTACAAGCGAGCAGCCGTAACTTTCGCTGAGTTGCTCGCCCAGTAATGTACCGGGACATGTCCTGCACGTCGTTGTTGTGGAACCAGAAGACTTCGTTCACTTGGGCCCCCTTGTCGGTTCAATTGTGTGCTTTCTGTGTTCACATTACCGACTTCGGAAACCCGGTTCCATCCCGGTTGAGGGAACAGGGAACAGAGAATAGGGAACAGAAAGACAAGACAGAATCTCACGCGAAGGCGCGAAGGTGCGAAGGAACGAAAAACGAGAATAGCCACAGAGATCACAGAGAAATGCAAAGAGTTGATCCTCTGTGATCTCTGTGATCTCCGTCGCTTCAGACTGGTCTTCCTGTTCCGTGTTCCCTCGTCACGTTGTTGGTTCTTCGTTAACCGGCTTGTGTTGGAATAGTCGTTGAACTCGCGCGGCGAATTGTTCTTTCGTGAACGCGTCTTTTCGATAGATACCAAGGATGTCTCCATCCAATCGTTGGCGTTCTTCGGAGCGGAGTGCTCTCTCGGTCACGATGATGATGGGAAGGTGTTTCCACTCGTCACGCTGGCGAATCTGTTGGACGAATTCGAACCCATCGATCTTCGGAGCGAACACATCTAGGATGACTAAATCGGGCGACTGCTGTTCCATTAATTCCAATGCCTTCTGGCCGTCTTCGGCTTCGAGAACGGTTAACCCCTCGGACCTCAACAAGTCGCGAAATTGGGCTCGCCCGAGGTCGTCGTCATCCACAACCAACACGCGAGCCTGTCCGGTCGAGAAGAGCGTCGGAAGAGATGACTGGAGTCGGGTGAGCATGGTTTCTTTTTCCAGAGGCTTGACGAACCAATCGACGATGTCAAGTTCTCGCAGTTCGGCCATGCCTTCCAACACTGTGACCATGACCACAGGTATGTTTGCCGTGGTCGGTTCGCCTTTCAACGCGTGTAAGACCTCGAACCCGTTTTTCCCAGGCAAGCGTACGTCGAGCAAAATGAGTTGGGGCTGTAATTCCCTGGCCTGTTCGAGTCCTGTTGTCCCGTCGAAGGCCGATGCGGCGTCCATGCCCGCCTCGTCGAGCCAATCCCTCAGCAACTTGTTCGTCGGGGCGTGGTCGTCGATGATGAGCGCTAAAGGACGCCCGATCAATAGTTTCGACTGCCCGCTGGGGATGTTCTCGTCGGCGTCGGAGGCGAGGATGGATTGGTCCCGGACCGATGACGATGTCGGGTCTCGGGGCAGTGCGAAGGAAAATGTACTTCCTTTTCCGTGTTCGCTGGTGAACCAAATCGTTCCACCAAGAAGCCCTACCAAGCGTTGACACAACGCCAGACCAAGCCCGGTTCCTTCCTGGGCCTTGTTGGGGTCGCTGACGGCTTGAAAGAATTCCGAGCCGATCTGTTGTTGGTCCTCCTCGGCAATTCCGATTCCGTCGTCTTCGACGTCGACACGCAGCGCTTTGGATTCGTCAAGCGGGGCAACCGGGGCTGCCCGCGTGGCCTCTTCGATCCAGTGACACCGAACGATTACTTTTCCTCCCTCGGGCGTGAATTTGATGGCGTTGGAGACCAAGTTGTAGAGGATCTGTTTGAACCTCGAAATGTCGGTCGTCATGGTTCCGTCGGGTTCCGGCAGTTCGGTCCGCAAGTCGAGCTGTTTCTGGGACGCCAACGAGGCCAACGTGGAGATCAGGCCATCCACTGTCTCGCCGACGCGAATCACTTCTGGGTGGAGGTCCAATCGACCGGCCTCGACTTTCGAGAGGTCGAGAATGTCATTGATCAATTGCAGGAGGTGAGTCCCGGCATCGACGACGTCGGTCAAGTAGTCCTGTTGTTTTTCGTTGAGTTTGCCAAATCGCTCAGTCGTCAACATCTTGGACATGCCGATGATGGCGTTCAGGGGCGTTCGCAACTCGTGGCTCATCTTCGCCAGGAATTCGCTTTTGGCCCGACTGGCAGCCTCGGCCGAATCTCGCTCCCGGCGGAGCTTCGCCTGTCGATTTTTGTCGGTGATGTCGACGCAGATTCGGACCCATTCGATGATTTCTTCCCGAGAGTTGAAGATCGGAATGCTGCGACACTGGTAATCGTGATATTTGCCGTTGTGTTTTCGGATTCGAAATTCGTCCTCAGCGTACCGCCTCATTTCAAGAACTTGTTTCCAGTGGGCCACGAATCGGTCCCGGTCGTCTGGATGGACCGCCTCGAGCCAACCATCTCCGATAGTTTCCTCAGGCTGTTGTCCAGTCAGGGCGCACCAGTTCGCCATCTCCATGTTTTCGCCATCGGCAGTGGTGGTCCACAACATCTGGGATGTCGTCCCGACGACGGTGCGGTAGCGCAACTCGTTGCCTTCGAGCAACAAGTTTCGTTCGGCCAGCGCGATGCTCATCAAGTTGAAACCCCGAATGAGTTCCATGATTTCGCTCGGACCAAAGGCCGTGACGGTTTCGATCTTGCCTTCCTGGATGCTTTTGACGGCCCGGCGGAGGTGTTGAATGGGCCGCGCGATGCTTCGTGAGAAAAGCCACGAGGTCGCAATGGCAAAACAAATGCTCACCAACACGGCCGTGAAGATGGCCAGATTGTTCTCCTTCGTGCGGGCAAGCACGTCTTTCTTGTATTGCTGAAATGCCTCGGCTTCGGTCGCTCGTAATTTCTTCAGGTTAGTGACGATCTCGTCGAACTCGTCCATCGACTTCTCGAGTTCGAACTTGGCTACGATGTCGAACCAGGGCTGGCCGAAAATGAGGTTGGGTTTCTTTCGAACTTCGAAGCTCGTTTTCGCCTGGGCAGACCAATTCGCTTCTTGAATTTGAACCTCTTGCAACACCTGAAGCTGGTTCGACTTTTCCTGGAGTTTCTCCTGGACCATTTTCAGCTTCTGAAGAAATCCGACCCGATGTTTGGAAAATTGGGCCACGAAGCGATCTTTCCCCAGTAAATGGTGGGCTCGTTTCGCCGCCGCCATGCCCTGGAGCGATTCTTGAAGTTGATCAATGTTTGCAAGGAGTTGCTCGGTGACCTCGAGCTTCTGGAACGAATTCGTCAAACGGTTGATCGTCACGAAGGCCACGATCGCGGCGGCCAAGAATAAGGCAAGCGGAACGGCAAACCCCAAAAACATGCGAAACCACAGCGAGTTGATCTGTTTGGGCAGCATAACTTCAATTCGATCCGCCAAAGAAGGGCGTGAGTTTAGTAGATAGAGTTACGATTTCGAAACTTCCACGATTCGCAACATCCGGTCGGCAAACGCAAAAGGGTCTTCGGTGATGGGCTTGGTGACGTATTCGATGCAACCGACTTGTTTGGACCTCTCGATGTTCTCCTTCATCGCGTGGGCCGAGACGGCCACGATGGGGATGTGGAAAGTGGCTGGCGTTTCTTGAAGGAGCTTCGCCAGTGAAAGCCCATCCATCCCGGGAAGTTGCAAATCGACCAACAACAAGTCCGGGTGTTGCCCTTCCAAGTATTTCTGGGCGTCCTCGGCGGAACTGACCTCCGATACCTCGAAATGGATCTCGAGGATGTCACGGAGCAACTTGCGGTTCATGGCATTGTCTTCGACGATTAACGCGGTCGGCACTGGAAAGCCCTCTCTGCTGAGTCCTGAGTATGAATCGGTTTTCATCTCTCAGTATTATTCATCCCCTCAGTATCGCGAAAATGTGCTGCCGTGCAAACTACCTTACGTGATTCGGGCGTTCCGAGGTGTAAACGAAAAAAAGGCCGGGGGAACACAAATGTCCTCCCGGCTTCGTGCAATCTCGGTCGCTTTGAAAAGTCCCCGGATGGACTAGTGCATCATCCAGTCTTAATTTTGGGGTAGAGTCGCTTGAGTTTTCGTC
>CAYYUU010000357.1:0-7286 GCA_964474955.1 uncultured Alcaligenaceae bacterium
GAGCACGAAACCGGGAGTGCACGAGAAGGCGATGATTGCCACGATGGAGAACTTCGCGAAGAAAGTAGTAGGCACACTCCGTGTGCCGTGACCAGGAGTAGTAAGCACACTCCATGTGCCGTGACCAGAAGTAGTAGGCACACTCCATGTGCCGTGACCAGAAGTAGTAGGCACACTCCGTGTGCCGTGACCAGAAGACAAGCGAACGGCACACGGAGTGTGCCTGCTACTTTCGGTATTCGAACTCATGTTTCGCATGACCGCCATCTTTCTCGATAGTATTTTCAGTTCGTCATTGGCCGAGGAATCGACTGCCCCCATCATGCTTCCTGGCTTCTGGCTCAACTCCCTTTTTCCACGACCCGATCTTCCCCTTCCGCAGAAACCAACTCGTTGACACCAGCAATGGGAATGTTACGATGTCGAGCGATTCGTATGAGAGTTACAGACGAACATTCTTCTTATTCCAACGGAGATGATCAATGTTGTACCGAATCGGGTTGGTTGCCATCGTGGGCATTGTCCTGCTCTGCTCGACCGGGATTGATGGCCAGGGCGCAGATGCGCAGGAGAAAATAAAGAAGGCCGCAACGAAAAAATTGAAGGCTCGTGTTTTCGAGATGCGAACGTACACGACTGCACCGGGTCGACTCCCTGTCCTCAACAAACGATTCCGCGAGCACACCAACTACTTGTTCGTCAAGCACGGGATGACGTTGGTTGGTTATTGGACGCCGGTCGACAAGGAAAACACACTCGTTTACATTCTGGCGTACCCCAACATGGAAGCACGCAAAAAATCGTGGAAGGCGTTCATGGCTGATCCAGTGTGGCAAAAGGCCTGGAAAGACTCCAAGAAAGACGGCCCCGTCGTCGTGAAGGTTCAGTCGCAGTTCCTGAACCCAACGGATTACTCGCCGATTCGGTAGGGGAAGGAATCCGATTGAGGGGGCGGCTGGCAATTTGGGAAAGCCGCGTTGTGTTTGGGGCACTACTCTTCAACGCGGTCGTTGAGATCTTCGCGACGAAAGGAGTCGAGAAGATTTCTTGGAAAAAAGAGGGAATGCCGCCGCCTCTGGAACGAATCACTTCTTAGGTCTCGAAGCGTCCGTCACTCCCTGTATGCTACATAAAAGGCAGCTCCCGCTTGACTGCGAGTGCGATCTTCGTAATGTGACGGAGAAATCTCCGTAGAGCCGAAAGCCCAAGTCTGCACGATTCCGCGGTCGGAAATCGATTCAAAGTCAACATCCTTCGACGGGTGAGGAAACCATGGCAAGCGAAAGTACACCAAGCACTACTCCACAACAGCAGGACAAACCGAAAGAAGTTCGGATCATCTGTCACTCTGGCCTCTTTTACTGGTGGCCCGTCTGGGTCGTCGGCCTCGTCATGGCCCTCATCACGTATTGGAACGGACACAAAGCGATGATGGTGCCGATCGATACCAGACTGGTCGAGGGGGAAACGATCGTAAAGCAAGACGACGAGTCGACCGTCAAGAAGCCCAAACAGAAAGTGATTGTCACGGACCAGATGGATCGTGTTCAACCTCCCACTGTCCGGATGTCGACTGATGGGAAACTCGGTGTCATCTTTTGTGCCGTGCTGTTGTTGGTCATTGTCATCACCAACATTCCCATGCGTGGGCTCTGGTCCGTCATTGTGATAGTGGTCGTAGTGTCGTTGGTCGTGATATTAACGGCGTTCCAGGTGTGGGACGCCATCATCGACAACCTGAGTCTCCTCGACATACGTATTAGTTTCGGGGGATACCTCATCACTTCGTTGGTCCTGATGGGCATTTGGCTGGTCGTGTTCTTGCTGTTTGATCGCCGTTTCTACATGATTTTCACGCCCGGTTCGTTCCGCGTTCACCTGGAGATCGGCGAAGGGGAAACGGCTTACGACACACGAGGGATGACGCTCCAGAAGGTCCGCAGTGACTTCTTCCGCCACTGGATTCTGGGGCTGGGATCGGGTGACTTGGTGGTCAAGACGAGCGGTGCCCATTCGCACCAGTTCGACTTGCACAACGTCCTCTTTGTGGACTACAAAGTCAAAGTGATCGAGGAATTGTTGCGGACGCAGGTGGTTTCTTCGAATCAGTAAAGGCACAATTCGGCCAATCAAAAACGAAAAAAAGCCCGGCGAGATGACATCGCCGGGCTTTTTTTGTTTGTGGTGGTGTTTTGAAAAGTTGTTTTCTTTTCTGACTTTTCGCGGAGCGAAAAGCAACTTTACTAATAGCGATGCGCTATTCGTTCTCGGCGGCTGGCGACTCCTCGGCCATTTCTTTCTTGACGGGTTGGACAAAGAAGGGCGTGTTGTTTTTGCTTTTGGACGTCAACTCCTCGGCGTGGGCTTCGGCTTCGGCCTTTTGGGGATAATCGAACGTCGCCACGGGTTTGCTGGAGTTGTCGTAAACGACCCAGACGACCTTTCGACGTGCGGCCTTGACGGTCCTTGTCCGCTTCGCCCGTGTCTTCGTCGTCTTGGCAGCGGGCTTCTTTTTCTTTTTCTTCGGCTTCTCTTCTTCGTCCTCGTCGTCTATATCGTCCTCAGAATCTTCGTCCTCCTCGTCCTCATCCTCGTCTTCGGTGTCCTCCTCGTCCTCGTAGAGTTCGTCGTCTTCTTGCCGACGTTCCCACGCTTCGGCCTCATCTCGTTTATCTCTGAGGGTAGGTCCGCGCTTTCGTCTCGCCACGAGTTCAACTCCTTTATGCAATCAGCCAGTGTGCCAAACATGTGTTGGTGTTAAAAAGTATATTTCAGTCAGCCTAATAGGTTGGTGCAACTCACGCAAGCCGGAAAACAAAGATGGGGTTTTGTCAAACGGCCCGTTGGGGGTATTATACGGCGAAATTGGCGAGGTGAGGGATCCCCCAAGGGCGAGGAAGTAAGGATGCAAGAACAATTCCGTTTCCGGTGGCTCGACGTCGGTTGGTTCGTCATCGTTGTGATTTTGGCCGGCGGTGTGCGGTGCACATACTTGCACACCTTGACCACCGACACATCGGCCGCCGGGCTCGCCCAGACCAATGCGGCTCCCTTCCGAGTCCAAAACGCACCGACTACGATCGATCAGTCTTACCTGGACAAACGGCTCCAGATCGACGAGAAAGCACGCGAGGCGAAACTCGGGCACCAGCTGACGGACTTCGATCTTTTGGTTTATCACATCAACTCCGACGAGCGGTTTGCCTCGATTCCTCCATTTCCGGCGAACGACGAAACCGGCATCGTCGAGGAAACGGCCCACATTGCTCCGGGTCATCCGTGGTTCTGTGCCCTCTTGATCCGCTTCGGAATCAACCTCGGTCTTGTCCAAATTGTCCTCGGGGCGCTCACGGCAGGGCTTTACTATGTCTTTGCGAGGCTGGCCTTTCGAAACATGATTGTTGCCGTCCTGGCAGGTGGGTTGTGTGCGTTGCATCCGTTCTGGATCGTCAGCACCGGAGAGTTGGCCGATGGAGTGTTGACGAGCTTTTTGCTGGCGACCAGCTTGGTCCTTGGGGTCGCAGCCGGGAGATCGAGAAACTTCGTCTTTGGCCTTCTCTATGGGCTAGCCTTGGCCGGGTTGTGTCTGGTCCGCGCGATCTTTGTCCCGTTCGGTCTCGTGGGGATTCTGTGGTTGCTCGCGAAGTGCCGAGCAGACCGTAAAACGTGGCTTTGTCCGCTACTTGCGGTTCTCGGGTTCGCCAACGGTTTGGCCCTCTGGAGCGTGCGAAATTTCCAAACCTTCGACAAAGAAATCGTGCCCGTCTCGACGGCGACATACTTGCACGTGTGGATGGGCAACAATCCCGGCGCGACCGGCGTTTCGATGACACCCGCCGAGATCCAGAGCACCTTGCCCTCGGAACGTGTGGAGGAACTCCAACGACTGCCACAGACAAAGCGGTTCGACGGCTTGGCCAGCGACGCTTTCTCTTACGTCCGTGATCATCCCGCCGAGACGGTAAAAAATCGCATCCGAACGACGGGCTATTTCTACTTCGGAAGGGCCTGGTTCACGGGAGAATACGACAGTTCTACGTCTTCGGCGTCCGAGAACGAAGGCGGCAAGATTCAAATTTGGATTCGAAAACACTCCCCGCTGTTCGTCCACGCCACGTTGCTCGGAATGTTCGTGCTCGGATTTCTGGGTTGGCGATGGACACACGGCCCGCACACACAGACGGGACTGGCAGCGCTCGCCCTCCTTTGGATTCCGCTCCCGTATATCCTCACGCACGCCGAAAATTATTTCGGTCCACGTCTTCCGCTCGATGGCATTCTGCTTTCGTTCAGTGCGTTTGCGATCGCTTGTCTGATTCCTGGCTTGAGACAACAAGTGCTAGCTCAGGAAAGCGAAGACGCGAAAAAGCCAACCCAGACCGTTGGCCTGGGCTAGAGCGTTATCCTGTTGAGTTGCTCCCATTTGAGATTCTTTGGTGGCACGCCCCAATCCATGCCAGAATGGCTCGACCGTTGCGGTTTTGCGGGTGTTGCGTGCGCATTTTGGCGCTTCGGGAGCATTTCCGAAAGGCCGTTTTTCGAGCCGGAGGCCCAAAACACGTACACAAAAATCACAAAAATCCCCAACATGACATTTTTGTGTTTTTTGTGTAGATGATTTCCGGTCCCCGGCTCGAATTTGCGATTTCGGCACAGCCATCGGTTGGGCACTTCGGACCAATCGTTATTTCGTCGTCCCCAGCGCAGCCTCGATCTTCTTTGCCACCTGGCTGGCGAGGGCCTGCGATCCTTTCGGAGTAAAGTGAACGTTCACAGGCCGTTGGAGTTTCGAGAGTTGCGGCTTCACGAACGAATACAAGTCGTTAATCGCAATCCCATTTTCTTTCATGATTTTGGCGGCAGCTTTGTTGTAAGCGACGACGTCACTGTCTTTGCGCGGCGGTCGGACTTTGCCATCGGGAACCGGCGTTGTGCTGGCCCAGATTAATACCTTCGCCTGTCCTTTCATGCGTTGGACGAGCTTCGCCAGGTTCTTTTTGTATTGTTCCAACGGAACTTGGTGCCTGCCTTTGTCATCCATCTTCAAGTCATGCAACCCCCAATTAAAGTGGATGACGTCCCACTTTCGGTCGCCGAGCCACTTTTCGATTTGTTCGATTCCGCGAATCGTCGGTCCTCCATTCGTCGGAATGCGGTGGACGTTGGCCTTGCCCGCAAGCCACTTTCGAGTCGGAAGTGTGTACCCCATCGAGATCGAATCGCCGATGATCAGGACGTGCGGGAGCTTTGGGTCCGGTTTGATCGGAGCCAAAACGGCATTGTTTTTTCGCGGGCGTTTCTTTTTACCCTTCTTGTTTCCCTGGGCAGAAACATTGCCCACGAACGCCAGGCAAATCAGGATTGCCAGAACTTTCTTCAACATCGTGCACCTCTGAAAAAACGAGTAAGTTTGAGATGAACTGCTGCTTCTAACTGCCGGAGCCCTTCCGCCGCGGCTGAGGAATTTCCGATCGATGAAAATGTACGTGCTTCCAACCGTCGGCCTGTCGATGCCAAACGCGAGTTTCCTCGAAGGCGACCGTGACCGGGATTTCACGTCGTAAACGTTGGATCAATCGCACGTACGTCACGATGGCCACATCGCCAAGAACTCGGACGTGTGGTGAACACATCGTCGTATTCTGCGGTGCGCCGCTCGCGCCAAGATCGAAGTAAAATTTGTGGAACGCCATGCCTTCGACGAGTTGGCCAACGGCTTCCGGTTCGAAGGCCGTCAAGGTGCTGTCGCACAACTGTTCGTAGACCGACCAGTCTCCCGCGGCGATGCTGTCGAGGAGTTGTTGGTTCAGCGTGAGCAATTCTTGCGTGATTGAGTCAGACACAATGACATACCTATGTCAGTAGAGGGGCAAAGTAGTAGGCACACTCGGAACGGGAAATTTATTGTTGTCCGATTATTGTCTTTTGTTTTTGTTTTGGAGTGCGGCAGCGAAGCTGACGCTTTGGTAGTTTTTGTGTCCTCGCTCGCGCTTCGGGTTGGTGTTTTGGAGTGCGGCAGCGTAGCTGCCGCTTTGGTATTTTGTCTTCATTTTGTTTTTGTATCGGGTGCCGTAATGCTCCCACGCTCCAAAATCAAATCCGGACAGTCATTTCATCCTTGTTCCCGTACGCCATTCATCCAAGCAACCGTCACGGCACTCGGAGAGTGCCTACTACCTTCTGAAACTCGCTGGGTTCTCGGTCCCATTTCCCATCCTCGGGACTAAAGCAACATCGTCCCCTACAATAACGGCTACATCAACAGACTTTTTTTACGGAGACAAATCCCGATGAGTGAACATAAATCGGAATGGATCGTCGACGTCACGGAGGAAACGTTCGAGAAGGAAGTGCTCGACCGCTCGGAACAGCAACCCGTGATCGTAGACTTCTGGGCACCGGGTTGTCAGCCCTGTGTCGTCCTCACGCCGATGCTGGAAAAGGTCGTCAACGAACGCAACGGACAAGTCTTTCTTGCGAAAGTCAACGCGGCGGAATCTGAGCGAATCGCGATGGCCCTTGGAGTGAATGCGTTTCCGACCGTCATGGCGTTTGTGAATCGACAGCCCAAACCGGGTGGGTACTTCGTGGGGGTCATTCCCGAGGAAGGGTTACGCGAGTTCATCGACCACATCATGCCGAGCGAAGCCGACAACCTCGTTGCCCAGGCCAAGGACGCTGAAACGAGCGATGCGGCCAAGGCCGAAACGCTCTATCGCCAGGCCATCGAACAAGACGAGAAGCACGAAGTCGCGAAATTGGGACTTGTTCGCGCTCTGGTTGCCCAATGCAAAGACGAAGAGGCCGCACAGTTGCTTCAAGGACTGGCCGCCAGTGGGCCCGAAATCGATAAACTGGAAGCCATGCTCAAACTCCGAGGACTGTCGAAGTCGTTCGGCGAAGAAGCCGCCGTTCGCGAAAAAGCGGAATCGGAATCGGAGAATGCCCAGGCCCAATATGAGCTTGGGTGCGTTCAGGCCAGCAACGAAGAATACGAAACGGCGCTCGAAACACTGTTGAAGGCCGGACAACTCGATCCGCAGATGGGTACGACCAAAGTTCGAGAAGCCATGGTCCAGATCTTCCATGTCGTCGGTCCCGGAAGCGAACTGGCGACCAAGTACCGCAAGAAACTGACGCTTCTTGGATAGATCGCGATGGGACATTGCTTGGGTTCGTGCGGCGTTCGGGAAAAAGGAATAACGCACGAGAGTTCGGGGCGTGCTTCTCCAGTCCACTACGCTCCAAAGGCGAAACGTAGCACTAACCCAAGCAAACTCCTTGCC
>CAYYUU010000358.1:0-7282 GCA_964474955.1 uncultured Alcaligenaceae bacterium
CAACCCCATGAAAAGGCGAAACAGCAAAAGAGCTTCCTCTCGTGGAGTAACTGGAAGGCCAAGGGGAAGCGGCAATCGCTCGAAAACCTGGACGAATTACGAGCCACACGAGGCGAACTGGAGAACCAAGTCCAGGAACTTCAGGCGAAAGTCGACAAGCTCAAGCAAGAAGAGAAAGACCACGAGGATCACCTCGCCGAACAAGTGGCCAAGCTGCGGGAACAAGAAATCGAAAATCGGACATCCCAGGTTCGCCAGGAACTCATGACGGTTCGGACCACGCGCGACGTGACGGACCAGAAGTGGGAACAGACCGTGCCACAGGTCCCCACGCACACGACCTTGCCGCCCGAACCGGACTTCGAGGCCCTGCGGACGGCCAAACGAGAATGGGAATCGACGACCTCTGCCGAACAGCAAAAGGCCGCTTGCCTGACACGCTGGATGCAATTCCTTGAGAGTGAGGGCGAAGACCTGGCTCGACGGATTGCGCTCATGGCCAACGTCGTGGCCGGAACGACCGAATCTCTCCCCGCCGACGAACGCTTCGGAGACCCCGAGTCCGAACTCGGAACGTTCGACCTGCTTGTCCTTGAGGAAGCCCCCGAGGTGACCGAAACAGAACTCATGGTGTTCGCGCAACGTGCTCGCCGTTGGATTTTGTTTGGGGATGCCCAACACGCCGAGCGAAAGGGCCGCAACGGGGGAGGAGAAAGGCTCAACGGGAAGCACGGAGGACGGTCTCGCGACACAGACTCGACGCCGCGAGGAGATTGGTTTTACCATGTTTGGGCGACGCTGCATTGCAACCCGAGTCGGTCGCCGTACCGCTGGAGTCGCCGGGACGACAGACTCCATTGTCGGTTACGTTACGTTCCTGGACACCTCCTCCGTGATTCGGAGTTCGAGGCGGTCGAGGACAGGCCGGACTTTGAATTGCGGATTGTGGACTTGCCGGAAGAGGGACCTGCTCTGGCTGAGGTGACGTTCCCTGCGAACACCGAGATTCTGGAAGCCCTCGCCTTCATCGTCCAAGAACTCGACGAACTCCCGCTGCAAACGTTGGCCCACAATTTGTATTGGGAAGTAGGCAAGTCAAAGGTGGTCCTGCGTCTGCTCCACAACACCCGCCGGAAGTGGATTCCGTTCGAGTTGGAAGAGGGTTTAACGGTCCAGGTCGCCCAACCGAGCGACAGGCACCGGAGCGCAGCTGTAGACGTGTTGAATCTGGAGTTCGACTGCGAAAAAGGGTGGACGCTTGAGAAGGCCCAAGAGTGGGTCGCGTCCAGGTTGGGTTGGCAAGTGCTGGGGCGAACGGCCTCCTTGGATGCGTGATTCTCGCTTCGCACAATCACTGCTGCCCAGAATTCCGAAGTCGCCGACGGCTTCGGCCACACTTCCACATCACATCGCTGGTTCGACGTTGGAGGAAGAACCCATGTGGTCACACGGCCGCAACGCAGATAATGCTAATCGCGGTTGAGAGAGTATCCAGAACCGTCCTCAGACCTCTCCACCTCTGGCATCTTCGGGAGTTCTTTCGCCACCCGTTTGCGGAAGTCCTTGCTTGTCGTTTCGTATCCTCGTTCGAGCACGCGGTTGGCTATCTCTTGGGCCTGGAGAGGCTTTCGACTTCGCTTCAATACTTCGATGATGTAGTCCTTGAGGGACAATGGGGCTGTAGACTTGGGTTTTTCGGGCGTTTTTCCGGTACCTTTTTCGGCCGCCCCATTATTCGAACTTGGGCTCTTCTTGGTTGGAGCCGCGGGTTTTTCTGTGGCGGGTGCCTTTGTCCCATCTCCAATGGTGAAACGACCTTCGTCGACTTGCTCCAACAACCCCTTCTTGTTGGCCAGTTCGGAAATCTTCTTCTTGATCATTCGGCGGGGGTCCTTGCTTGTGGTGTCCAGTTCCTGGCTGAGAACGGCTTCGACAATCTCGGACCTTGACATCGGACCTTTGCTACCTTTGACAACCTCCAGGATGATGCCGGATATTCCACCAGGACTTTCTTGCTTTTCGTTCTTGGCCTCTGGATAGGCGGTCTTGGGGGCAGATGGAGAGGTCCCAATTCCCTTGGGGCTCGGCTTGGATTTCTTGTAACCCGGAGGGTTCTTCTCGCCAGCCTTGACCTTCTCGATGTCCTCCTGGACCTTGGCCAGTTTCTTCTCCAAATCCCGCTTTTCCTTTTCGAGATCACGGATATATGCTTGCCGCATTTTCAGTTCGTTTTGCATTTGCTCAAGGGTCGCCTTTTGATCAAGAATGCCCTGCTCAAGATCATTCAGGGGAAGTGGAGTGGTTGTCATGGTGAGGTGCTCCCGGGTGTTGATACCGAATTCATGCAGTCTACTAGTAATTTCTCTGGGCGAACTTTTGAAGTCAATACGGATAGCCGGAGTTAGAAAAAAAAATAGGGCTCTCCAGGCACATCCTTCGGGTTGTAATGATCCCCGGATGAGGGGCGGTTGAGAAGCAACAAGCGACGAGGTCTTCGAGGGACAGGGACAGGGAGGTGTTCCGGGGTCCTCTCCTTTGAGAGATTTCGTTGTCCCCAGTCCGCAGGAGGTTTACATTGGACCTGTGACAAGTACCTCACCTCAGGAGAACCACTCCATGCGAAGACCCTTCCAAATACCTCTGACCCCTATCCTTCGACACCGACTTCTTGGTCAACACCTGTGGCAAGTGATGGGGTTCGTTGTCCTCATCAGTCTCGTCCTAGGTGCAGCCCGACCGGCACACGGACAGGCCAACAAGCCTCGCGCTGTTGCCGTCACCAAAGGTCCAAAGCACCACTTCTTCGGGTACTACGACAAGTGTCCCTGGGACAAGACAGGCCGATATCTGCTCAGCAACGAGGTGTCCTTCGTCGACCGCCAACCGAAAAAAGGTGAACAGCTCACCGTCGGCATGGTGGACCTGAAGGACGGGAACAAGTTCATCCCCCTCGGCAAAACAAAGGCGTGGTGTTGGCAGCAAGGGACAATGCTCCAGTGGTTGGGGTCAGCTCCGGACCGCAAGATCATCTACAACAGCGTCGATGGGGACAAATACATCTCGGTCATCAAGGACACCAAGACGGGCAAGGTAACGAAGCTGCCCCTGCCGATTTATGCCCTCAGTGCCGACGGCAAGCAGGCGGTGTCCCTGGACTTCGCTCGGCTCGGACGGTTGCGTCAGGGGTACGGATATGTGGCTCTGCCAGAGAAGTTCCGAGATGACCCGGCCCCCAAAGAACTCGGTGTCTGGTGGATGGACGTCGAGACGAAGAAGCACAAGCTGATCGTTTCGCTGGCTCAACTCGCAAAGATCAAGCCGAAGGCCAATTTCGAGGGAGCGAGTCACTGGGTGAACCACCTCTTGTTCAACCCGTCCGGGACCCGTGTCCTTTTCCTTCATCGATGGGGCATCCCTGGCAAACGCTGGTCGACTCGGCTCTACACGGTGAACCCCGACGGGAGTGATCTGCGTCTGGTCGTGGACACCGGGATGGTGTCCCACTTCGACTGGAAAGACGACACAACCATCCTGGCCTGGAGCCAGACCAAGAAGGGCGGAAAACACTTCTACTTGTTCGAGGACAAGACCGGCAAGGCAAAGGTGTTCATGCCCAAGACCCTTCCCCGCGACGGACACTGCTCGTACTCGCCGGACCGTCGGTGGATCCTCAATGACACCTACCCCGACAAGAAACGGCTCCAGACCCTGATGCTGATCCGGGTGAAGGACCGACAACGATTCGACGTCGGGAAGTACTATCTGCCTCCCAAGTTGAAGGGTCCGTTCCGATGTGACCTGCACCCCCGCTGGAATCGAGATGGGACCAAAGTTTGCTTCGACTCAGCGCACGAGCCCACACGCCAGGTGTATGTGATCGACGTGAGTCGGTGGACCTCGAAGAAGTAAGGTCCTGTGAGCTGGGGTAAAGTATTAGGCACACTCCGTGTGCCGTTGTCTTTGATTTGTTTTGGAGAGTGTCGCCTTTCACTCCGCGAAAGGACGTCTGTCTTTATTTTAGTAGTAGGCACACTCGGAACGCGAAATTTATTGCAGTCCGGTTTTTGAAAGTCCTTCAAGAAACCGGACTGCAATAAATTTCGCATTCCCCCTGCGCCTACTACTAAAATAAACCACGCCGCTGGGGCGTTGCCCCAGGTACCCGGATCTCTCCGATGAGATCCAAGGCCGCAAGTGTTTACAAGCAACGGTAAATACGATGCTCCAACCCGACCAGATACTTTTCGAGGACAACCATTGTTTGGCGGTGAACAAACCAGCTGGACTGCTGACCCAGGGGGCTCCCGAAGGTGTCCCCACTTTGGAAGCCTTCGCCAAAGAGTACCTCCGGGAGAAATATAACAAGACTGGACGAGTGTATCTTGGTGTCGTGCATCGTGTGGACCGGCCCGTGTCTGGAGTCATCCTCTTTGCCAAGCAAACAAAGTCCACTCAACGGCTCTCGGAACAGTTCCGCGAACGACAGGTCACCAAGCTGTATTGGGCCGCCGTCGAGGGACACGTGGAGCCTGACGCGGGAACTTGGCAAGAATGGATTCGCAAGGTCGTTGATGAACCCCGTGCCGAACAGTGCAACGAGAACTCCGATGGAGCCAAGCTCGCCGACTTACGCTACCGAGTGTTGCAACGTGCCGCAGGTCATACGCTCTTGGAACTCGAACCGCAGACGGGACGATACCATCAGATTCGAATACAACTGGCACTCCGGGGACATCCCGTCCTCGGGGACGAGTTATATGGTGCGATTACGGATCTCGGACCAACGACCGAGGACTCGCGAGAACGACCCATTGCATTGCACGCGAAGAGCCTGACGTTTCTGCATCCCATTCGATATGAGCCGGTGATGATCGAAGCCACTTTGCCTGAGAGCTGGGATGTGTTGGAATTGGGAATGAAACGCGGGTGACTCTAGCAAGCCGGATCATCCACTCCGAGCACAGACAAAGGTGAATAATGCCAAACAACTACCAACCCACCGGATTTCTTCTTTCCGACGACATGATATTTACCAGCCGAATCACAGGCGTCGCCGACTATTACAAACTCAATTTGAAAGTAGTCCCGTCTGCCGAGCGACTGCAAGACGAAGCTCCAGACGTCAACCCGTCTTGCGTCATCCTCGACGTCCATAATCCTGGGCTGCAAATCGACGATCTTGTGAAGCATTTGCGAGAAAATTACGATTCTTCGTTATTTATTCTGGGATATGGCTCGCACGTTGCCGCAGACGTGTTGAAGGCAGCTCGGCAAGCGGGATGTGATTTGGTCTTGCCACGAAGTAAGTTCGTCGAAGACCTGCCCAACGAATTGCCGAACTGGTTTGCCGGAAAGCAAGAAGGAGCTTGACGAACGGACCGGTTCGCCGAGAACGAAGTGGATTCGTAAATTGACAATGAGAAAGTTGCTTTTCGCGAAGCGAAAAGTTCTTTGTCTTTTCAATCTTTTCGCGAAGCGAAAAGCAACTTTCCGAAAGCTCCCCACGAACCGACAGCAGCGAGACAACAAGGAGACACCTCATGGCGACGGCAACGATAGGAACCGAACAACGACAGATGTTCATCGAAGGCAAGTGGTGTGATGCGGATAGCGGCAAGACCTATGCCGTCATCAATCCCGCGACTGAAGAAACCCTTGCTGAGGTTGCGTGGGGAGGCCGCGCCGAAACCAAGCGTGCCATCGAGGTCGCCCACAAGGCGATGAAGTCGTGGATGAAGACAACCGTCTACGAAAGAGCCGGACTTCTTAAACGAACTGCCCAACTCATGCGAGACCGAGCCGACGACCTCGCCCGAACGTTGACGCTCGAACAGGGCAAGCCGCTGGGCGAATCGAAAGGGGAGATGCTCCACTCTGCCGACACCTTCGAGTGGTTCGCCGAAGAATGCAAACGCATGTACGGCGAAGTCATCCCCAACTGGAAGCCGGGCAAGCGACACATGACGTTCAAGCACCCTGTTGGAGTCGTCGCAGCGATCAGTCCCTGGAATTTTCCGATTACGTTGCAATCGCGCAAGATCGCTCCGGCGTTGGCAGCGGGATGTGCGATTGTTTGCAAGCCCTCCGAGCAAACTCCATTGAGCTTGATGCTTCTCTTTGAACTCATGGTCGAAGCGGGGCTTCCGGACGGCGTCGCGAACCTCGTCATGGGGCCACCCGAAGAGATCGGCACGGAGTTCATGGAGAACCCCCTCATCCGAAAGATCAGCTTCACCGGTTCGGTCGATGTAGGCAAGCTCTTGATGCGCGGGGGCGCTGACCAGGTCAAGCGGCTGAGTCTGGAACTCGGTGGGCACGCACCATTTATCGTGTTCCCCGACGTCGATCCCGAGTTGGGAGCACAACTCGCGGTGACCGGAAAGTTTCGCAACAACGGACAGGTGTGTATCGCCCCGACGCGCTTTTACATTCACAACGACATCCGCAAGAACTTCATCGACGCGGCCGTCGCGATGGCCGAAAAGCTACACCTCGGCAACGGCATGGACGAGGGCGTCGAGATCGGCCCCATGTTCGAACAAAAGGCGATGGACAAGGCTCTCGATGGTCGCCGACGCCAAGTCTAAAGGCGCGAAAATCCTGACCGGCGGCAAGCGGAGCAGCAAGTTCGAAAAGGGATATTTCTTCGAGCCGACCGTCCTGACCGACATTCAACCGGGAACCAAAATCCTCACCGAAGAACCTTTCTCTCCGGTCATGCCCGTTCTCGATTTCGATAAACTCGATGCGGTCATCGAAGCGGCGAACAACACGAAATACGGCCTGGCCGCTTACGTATTCACGAACGACTTGTCAGTCGCGTGGAGAATGGCCGAAGGCATCGAAGCCGGTATCATCGGCATCAACGACCCCGTACCCGCCACGCCGCAATGTCCGTTCGGTGGGATGAAAGAAAGCGGCCTTGGGCGAGAGTTGTCGCACGAAGGACTCGACGCGTATCTGGAGACGAAGTTCATTTCGCTGGGAATCAAAGAGTAGAGGCGGACGGATGAGGAACCGAACGGATCCCAAACGGAGGTGAGTTCGGCTTCCCTCTTTCTCCTATTCCCTGTTGGTTCCTTTTCCATCTTCCACCTTCTACCTTCCACCTTCCCATGGCACTTTGGCCTTGCTCGATTCGCGGGGGAATCATTATAGTCCGCCGCGATTTGACCCGAACCAGGAAACCAGGTTCCTGGTCTGTCACACTTTCAAGCAGTCATGGGTAAACGGAACTTCCCAAAGTCGTCATTCATGGAGGAAGAGAATGGGGCAACAGACG
>CAYYUU010000359.1:0-7277 GCA_964474955.1 uncultured Alcaligenaceae bacterium
CCCCCCTGTGAGATGTTCTTGGAAACTGAAATCGATTGTCTGCATCCACTATTGTGGTTGAGTGCAACTGATAGATAGCTAACCGACCGGGCCTTATTTGGACTTCAGGAAGTCTCGCCGTTTGTTTCGTCGCTTTGCTGTTGTTTTCGTTTTCGCAAATACTCCTCGATCTCATCGGTAGAGAGACCTTCCAACCTTTGTTCGGTTGGAACGGCTTTCATGATCTCCTGTTGAATTTCAGGAGCACACGACTTCATCAGCTCCTTCCACTCTTCTGGTTTTGTCAACTCGAGCAGTCGCCGACGGTCTTCCAGACTGGCGGATTCGATGAATTCTCTTCTGGCTTGGGTGAGATACTGTTCCATCGTAAAGACCACTTGGATACCCTCCGATCTGTACCTTTCAAATAATTGGAGAATGAGCGAACTTGTGGTCGCGTCCTGGATATCATACTCCCTCTGGCCAAACTCCACTTGATTTTCGCGGGCACTGAAAAGAAGCAATGGAGCGTTGTTCTCATGAAGAGGGAGTTCAGGCACGACAATGATCCGCACGAACCCATTCCACCAGTCATACACCCCTTGTTGAACCTCTTGCAAGTCGATCTCGGATTCCAGTTGTTCCGGAAAGGTCGCAACCAACGCATAGGTCCGGAACTGATCCTCGGGCAGCAAGTCTGTAGTCGAGGTAGAGACGAGCTTCCGGTACGTCACGTAATGGGAGACGAGTTCTCGCATCGGCCAACGAGTGAAGTTGTCCGTGTGCGATTTGAAGCTGATCAAATTGTGATTCGCGAGGTTGTCAAATCCATCTGGAAGAGGCCGTGGGAAGTCGCCTGGATTCCTCCGCAAGATGAGAACATCCAGTCGTTGCTGTTGGATGGATAGATCTTGTTCGATGACGATCTCGAACGGTGAATCGGAAAAGAAATCCGTCAAGAGCAACCCAAACAACCGGTGCCAGTCCGTCCTGGCTCCTCGCGAAGATTCCTCGGCCAACTTCGTTCTCCCGAAGTCTCAAATTTTCACATTCTCAATGATTAAACACAAATTCCTTCGTGTTGAGCAGGGCCCACAAAACGTCTTCGACCGCCGTTCGTCGGTCCGTGTTGGCGAACGCCTCGCGCTTCATGAATTCCCGTTCTTTCTGTGTGGGAAAGCGAGATAACAAACTCAGATAGAGTTCTTCGACAATGGCGTCCGGTAATGCCTTCGAGCGTGCGAGTTTGGCGGCGCGACCATCGCGGTGGCGAATCTTCTCGGATATCTCTGGAGCGTTCATCAAGTGCAGCGCCTGGGCGATGCTTGGTTTGGTGCCGCGTTCGCAGGAACAGACGGTCGTGCGTTGTGGCTTCCCGAAGATGCGGAAGAAATACGATGGGACGCGGCTGTCCCAAACTTCGATCGCTCGGTATCCCTTTGGCCAACCGTTGAATTTTTCCGGAACGCCAGTCGTTTGGCAGATGGCGTCCAAAAGCACTTCGGCGGGCATCGCTCTCCACTGGGCGTGCGAATAATTTTGTGTGTCGAATTTGTTGGACTCGTTGGCTGTGGTGCTCAGTTGATAGACCCGCGAGTTGAGCAGCGTTCGCGTGAATGCTTTTAGGTCGTATTTGACGTCGATCAAATGTTTCGCGAGAGCGTCCAGAAGAGGCTCGTTTGTTGGCGGATTCGTGGCTCGCATATCGTCGACGGGCTCGACCAAACCGCGTCCGAAGTAATGGCTCCAAAGTCTGTTGGCGAGCATTCGTGCAAAGTACGGATTCTTGGGAGACGTCATCCAGTCGGCCAGGACCTGCCGTCGGTCGTGAGTGTCGGCGAAGTCAGCTTTGGGATTTCCGAGAGCGGCTGCCGGGACCACAGCTTTCGAGCGTGGATTCGTCAAGTCTCTCCCAGGTTGCACCAATACGCGATTCTGTTTCTGTTTCACTCCGGTAAAGAATCCCGCAAAGGCGAAATAATCATCCTGGCCCCACCGTTCGAACGGATGATGATGACACTGAGCGCATTCGATCCGAACGCCCAGAAAGATTTGGCTCACCGAACGTGCCAACAGTTCCGGTTTCTTGTGGGCGATATAAAAGGAGGTCGGGCTCTCGGCCACTGCGTTGCCTCGTGCCGTGAGGATCGATCGAACGAACCGATCATACGGCGTGTTCTTCGCCATTTGTTTCTTGAGCCAGCGGGTCATGGCCACGACACCATTGGCCTTGATTCGGTTGCGATCGACGCGGAGTAAATCGGCCCACTGCATCGCCCAATATTGCGAATACTCGGGGCGGTCAAGGAGCTTGTCGATAAGCAGCTTGCGTTTGTTCTTTCGTTTATCGGCGAGGAACTCCCGAGCTTCTTTGACCGTGGGTAATGTTCCTATCGTGTCGAGGTAAACGCGGCGGAGGAAAGTGGTATCGTCCGCGATCGGACTTGGTTGAATGTTGAGGCGTTCGAGCTGATCCCAGACAAGTTTGTCGACGAAGTTATTTTCGGGCGGACGGCGAATGCTTTTTCCTGGTCGGGGAACCGTGACGCGACAAACCGCGACTTGGTCCATGTAGCGAACGAGGACCGCGGCAGCTCCGGGGACTTTGCCAACTCGCACGAGTCCTGCGCCTTCGACCTTCGCCACCTGTGGAAAATTCGAATCGAATTGGGCCTCGGTGGTGACGTCTCGGTGACGCCCGCTGGAATCGATCGCGGTGACTCGGAGTTGCTGTTGCGACGCCAACCGCATCGTGAGCGTGGATGGTTGGATGACGACACGTTGGACGACGTTCTTGGGTCCCTTGTCGAACTCGGCCCCTTCGGCGATCCAGCGATGGAGGCGGCGATACCAGAGGCTCCCCGGTTCGATCTTTCGACCGCCACCATGGGCCGTCTGCCCGGTGGCCTTTCGCAGAAACAGGCTGTTTTTTGGCGAACTGAATAAGATGCGTCGCCCGCGGCTTTCTTTGACGAGTCTGGCGAAGTCCGCCGCTGGGTCACTGCCAAAGACGCTGAGCTTGAAACCGTTTTGGCCCTCGGCTTTGCCGTGACATCCCCCGGCGTTACATCCAGCCTTCGACAGAATTGGAATGACGTCCTGTTGGAAAGAAATGGGGGCGGGTGATCGGACTCCTCGGACGATGACGGGAATGGATTGCGTTTGTCCCCGCCAGGTGACTTGAACCGTGGTCTTCCCATCGCTTTGGGCAACGACGTGTCCTTCGGAATGGACCGTTGCGACCGATGGACGCGAGGATTTGTATGTTGCGACTCGGCCCAAGTCGATCGTTCTGCCTTGCTCATCGGTTCTCGTGACGAGCAATTGCAATGAGGCTTCGGGGCCGCGGAGAGTAGCTTTCTTCGGGACGATGCCCCAAGAGTTCGTTGTTTGTGCTGGAGCGTTGGACGTTGCGACGACCCAAACTACCAGACAGAGGGTGAAGAACGAGTAAACCCGATAGGTCATATGGTGTTCCCAACCTTTAGATAGCCGAGGGAGTGAGGGATCGGAGCCAAATACGAGCGGGGAGTGCGGCGGGAAAATCGTAAGAATTAATGATCCTACGGTAGACCGGAATCGACCGCGGGTCAAGCTGTTTTCGGATAGCGTTGTTCGAGGGGCGAGTAACGATGGAAACGCGCAAGTTATCATTCGGTGGGGAACGCGGTTAACATCAATACGTATCAACTAAAAGACTTCATCCCAAGAAGACCCGAGAAAAGAGGTCTCCGATGCTCTCGATCCGGAAGCCAACAACGGAAGTGATCAGGCGGTTCCTGGATACCCAACGCCCCCTCGATTTCACCTATCCTGATGTCGGGGCGACGAATTCGCAACCTCCACGGAAATACATTGTCGATCGCACTCGCAAGTGTCTTGGGACCGGAGAGGAGGTTTTTCGTGTTGCGAGAGAGGCTCTGCGAAACTGGCGACAAATGGAACTTGGGTGGTTGAACGTGTGGCCTCCGGATGCTGCTTTGCAAGAAGGACAAACGCTTGCGATCGTGGCGAGGTCCCTTGGCATCTGGTTCGTCAATGCGTGCCGGATCGTCTACGAGATCGACGAAGAGAATCAATTTGGGTTTGCGTACGGAACGCTTCCTGGGCACGTGGCCACGGGAGAAGAACGGTTCTTGGTCGAACGAGATTCGGAAACTGGTGAGGTTTGGTTCGACATTTTGGCGTTTTCCAGGCCACGGCATTTTCTTGCACGGTGGGGGTATTTGTACGTCCGAAGAGTTCAAAAATATTTTGGACGAAGTTCCGCCAAGGCGATGGAGAATGCGGTCGGGACGGGACAAGAACTTCCCGTCGAGACTTGGCGGAGCGTGCCAGAGGAGTCTGGGTTCGAAGCGAAACCGTTCGTGTAAGTTTGGAGAGAGGGGTCGAGACACTCTCCAAAATACCAACCCAGAGCGCAAGCAAGGAATCAGAAAATACCAAAGCGGCAGCTTCGCTGCCGCACTCCAAAATGAAAAGCAACTCTCTACTGCTTCTTCACCTTTGGTGCCGGAGCATCATTCAACTCGAACAAGAGGTCATTCGGCCCCTTCTCCTTAATCACGGCGGTTAGCCCAGACGTTTTCGTGCTCGCGTATTTCTCTGGAAGCAAGTTCGGGTTGAGGTTTCCTTTCGGATTCCAAAGCGGGTATCGGTGCGTGACGGTCACGGAATATTTACCCTTTGGCGCTCCGTCATGCAGACTATAGGTGCTCAGCTTGAAGGAACCATCGGCTTCGACGCGAGCCGTCGGACGAACGTACCAGGGCATCTTTTCGATCGGCTGAAGGGTGATCTCGGCATTGGCGGCGGGCGTACCCTTGTAATAGACTTTTCCAGATACCTCGTAAGTCTCCAGACGTTCGATCGGGTACCCTTCTTCGGTCGTGACTTCGTTCTTCAAATCCTCGGGATGGATTCCGTCGAGCATGATGTTCGCCAGTACGGGTCCCTGGTCTCGCACGGTGACCCAAACAATATGGTCGAACTCCCCATATTTCTTCCCGCGGAGTCGGCTGCCACCGCCGGTCGTGGCAAGCTGATAATAATTGCGACCATTCCGCCGGAACTTGTAATAGTGGTGTCGATGACCAGCGAAGACAGTATATGGTCGGGTGCCAAGGGCCTTCTCGATCTTGAGCCAGTTATTCGTTTTCACATTGCCGTAGTTCCAAAGTGGCTTGTGCAGGGCCACGATGGTCCACCGCACATTCGAATTTTCCTTCAACACCTTCTCGGCGTATTTGACTTGCTTGGGGCTGATGTGGCCGCCCTTCTCTGGCGGATCGTCGGAGTTGAGCAGAAGGAACAAAACGTCCTTGTAGATGAAGTGATAGTAACTCCGACCAAACCGATTCTTCCAATCTTGCGTCATCACCTGGTTGGTGTAGTCGTGGTTTCCGGGGACGTAGAAGAACGGCATCTTGAGCTTGGCCACGTACTTGTGAAACTCTTTCCACTCCTTGTCGATTTGTTCCTTGTCCTCGGTGTACCCTTCGATGAGGTCGCCAACGGAAAGCACGAATTCGGGCTGGAGCAAGTTGATCTGGGCCACGGCCTGCGAAAAGATCCGTGGACGATGTCCGCCCGTTCGGTCGCTGACAATCACGAATTGGAAATTCTTCGAGTCGTTGTTGAGGCGGAGGTGAGTCCAGGGATTGCGAGACTCAACCTTGATTTTCAGGTCTTGCTTCCCGGCTGGTTGCGGCGGGAGTTGGGAAAACGCGATGGCACCAACGGCCAACAAGCAGGCGACGACTCCCAGTAAGATTCGTTTCATGGGGCTATGGTTCCTGTTCCAGACGGTGTTTGGCGGAAGTTGATCCACTTGAAAGTTGGATTGCAAAGCAAATGAGTTTATCACGAGTCGCGGCAAGCCAAACGTGTAAAATTGGAGAAGATGCGGAAAGGAAGTTGGCAATCATTCTGTCTTTGCGAGTTCTTCCGGATCTTTGTCGTTTGCGTTCTGAGATCGTCACAGTTGCAGAACCCGCACTCCGTTTCATAATGTGGATGGTGGAAGTAAACTGATCTGAACAGACTCCGAACTGAACCACGGACACCCCATGACCGACGAGCTAGAACCAACCACCGCGGACCAAGCCGACCTCGAAGCCATCATCCGCGAGCTAAACACGGACGAAGAGTACAAGCTCCCCGCCGAAGCTTTCGTGGCGGCTCGCCAACACCGCGAACAAATCATTCCCCATTTGATCCAATTGATCGCGGACGCGACCGAGGAAGTTCGCACGACCAAGAAATATAAAAAGGAACAAGGACATTTCTTTGCGTTGTTCCTTCTGGGCGAGTTCCAAGCCAAAGAAGCCCTGCCGACGATCGTGGAGGCAATCTGTCTGCCGGAGAGAGGGCCGTTCCATCTGTTTGGGGATGCAGTTCATGAAGTCATTCCGCGGATCTTGGCGATGATCGCTCACGACCAACTCGACGTCTTCGTTTCCCTTCTCCACAATTCCGATGCAAATATGTACGTCCGAGTGGCCGCGGCGACCGCGCTCGTCAAGATGGTTGGCGTGGGAGTTCAGCCACGGGAAAAGGTCGTCCAGATCCTCCGAGAAGCATTGCGGGCTGCGATGGACGAAGGGGACCCTCAGCTGATAGCTTTTCATGTGGCGGCTCTCGCGGACCTTTATCCGGAAGAAGCCCTCGAAGACATCAAAGAGGCATTCGAGGTGCACGTAGTCGAGACATTTATCGTCGACATGGACAGCGTAGAGGGGACCCTCAAAGAGAGAAAAGAGCCGACCTTACAAAAGCTCGCCAAAGAAACTCAATATCTCAACGACAGCGTGAAGGAACTTCGGGGTTGGGCGTCGTTCAACAAGCCAGTGCCGAAGCCAAAGCCGATTCCAGAAGAACTCAAAGCTCAATTGCCGAAGCCAAAGCAGGTCCCAAAGAAGCCGAAGCCCACTCCGAGAGCCATCCCATCAGCAAGTTCCGCAGTCAACACCAAACAAGTCGGTCGGAACGACCCCTGTCCGTGCGGCAGCGGCAAGAAGTTCAAGAAGTGTTGCAGGGCGAAATAGGCCGCTGTCGCCATCGCGTATGATAGTTGTTTTTCGCTCGGGCTTAGGGATCCATAAGTGTCGCATTAGGAGAGTGTCGCCTTCCGCTCCGCGAAAGGCCGCTTGTCTTTAGTTTCGATTCCTCGCTTGCGGTTCGCTGTGGCGAACTCCCAAATTCGAGACGGAGACGGGAAATTCAGTACACAGAACCCACACACCCCCGACACAGAGGTTTTGTGGGGTTTGTGTGCACTTTTTCGACCATCCACTGGA
>CAYYUU010000360.1:0-7265 GCA_964474955.1 uncultured Alcaligenaceae bacterium
ACTGGACTCCGTTGTCGACCTCACCAGACACGAAGCTAACGTTGTTGGTCGCAGAAGGGTCATTGCTGCCGACTTCGTCGTTCACCGAGTCGTCCAACGGGTAGTAGCTGACAAGTCCCTGCGCCGGAATGGGATTTGTGAATGCCGTTGGAATGTTGAAGGTAATGCTGTCCGCACCTGGTTTGGCATTCGCGTCAAGAATCGCCTGTCGGAACGAGCCAGGGCCGCTGTCCTTTGCGTTGGTCACCACGAACTGCGCGGGAGGAAGTGTGAAACCAGGCTGTTGTAACTTGAGAAGATAGCTCCCAAACCCAACGCTGGTGAGGGTCACCTCGTCTGGGCCTGGGTCCACATCGACCGAAGTGGAATACTTGCCACCTAGGATAATGCGACCAAATGGATCGAGGACGAAGTCGGAGATGTTGCCGAAGAAGACGTTCTGCTCCAGGAAATCGCCATCGGGTTCCAATTTTGCGACGTCGTAGGAACCCCCGGTTGGCCCCCCGTGGTTGAAAACGCGAGCGACGTAGACGTTGTCGAGCGAATCCACTTCGGTCTTCCATCCGAGAAAATCCGCGCCGGACGTGGGAAAGTGCTGGACCCAATCGAAGGTGCCCGAGGAGTCCAGTTTCAGGACGAACACATCAGATGCTAAAGAATCAGACCGGCCATTGTTTCGGGATACCGTCACGGGACCGGGATCAAAATCGACTCGCCCATCGAACTCACCGACCGCCATCACACTTCCCTGAGAATCCACCGCAAGGTCCCGGATCAATGAGCCCGAACTCGTGTCCAGACGAGAGATACTCCTGGCCCAGGCAAACTCGCCCGAGGGTGTGAGTTTGGTGATAAAGGACCCGTAGCCCAGAAGGAATTCGCCCATGCCAGGGTCGAAATCTCCCTGTCCGATCCCAGCAACGTAGATGTTCCCGGCCGCATCGATCGTGCCGCTCGGGTCTCGGGCGTCGCCCGCAAATGTGTCGGTGGAGTCTCCCAGTTGGCGCACCCAGAGGTAATTCCCGGCATTATCGAGTTTGGCTACATATACACCGACAGGAAACGGATCTGGCGTTGTCAATGTGACATCACCAAACGTCACCCGCTCCCGAAAACTGCCGACAACGACAACATTGTTCTGATTGTCGACCATCACCTCCTCGCCAATACTTGCATTGCCAAGGGTGGTGGGAAAACTTCGAGCCCATTCCGCCTCCAGTGAAGAATCGAGCTTGACGAGGAAACCAGTGTTCCGCAAGTTCGATCCGAGAACAACCGAGGGACTCAAGAATCCGGAACCCTCGTACCCTCCCGTGATGTAGACGTTCCCTGCATTGTCCAACGCCATCGAAGCCCTCGGAGTGAGACCGAAAACGAGGTCGGGGACTGCACCAAGGACCTCATAGTCGAGGAACTCTCCGTCCGGAGCGTATTTGGAGACCACGAGCGCCCAATTCCCGGACACGTTGACCACCTCGGGGCCGGAGTCGATGTCGACCGTGCCTTCCCTTAACGAGGACAACATGTACATGTTGCCCGATGCGTCCGTCGCCACATCGAGAGGGTTCGCAGAGTCGGAAGGGTGTGGGAAGTCAAAGTTCAGCACCAAACCGAAATCGGTGGGATTGATGCGGTCCTCAAGAACCTCCACCCGAGGTCGGTAGGCCTTCTTGGTTTGTGGAGTCACTTTGTTTCGGTCGGTCGTGGCTGGACGGGTTGGCGAGGCCATCGGGGGCAGTCTCCTGGAATCGTGGAAAATCGGGAAGGATGTTCGTGTCTCGCGGGCGTTCGATTTCTTGTTCGCAATGGTGCTGGACATCGACAGCACGAAACAGGCAAAGGCGCAAAGAGCCCAATGGTGGCCGAAACCACTGCGTGTGGTGACCCGGAACCTCGACCCTGCGTTCAGAGTCGGACTCGGGGGAAGAAGTTCCGGGTGGGGTGTTCTGTGGATCCTGGTGTCCGGCTGTCGAACTTCAATCCAAATTTGGGCGTGCCGGGATTCTCAGCACTTGGACTCCGAGGAGCGCTACGTGAGTTGCCCCAAGGACGGCAGCTGTGAGGCTGTGCTGTTCGTCACGCTATCTGTTCTTTCCTCGAGCCGTGGGGGGGTGCAATCATCGAATCTTTTTAGAGCCGCGTGTGGAACGTTTCGAGCCCCTTTTCGAGTTCCCAGGTGTAGGGGAGTTTGCAGAGCCTTTCCCCTTGCTTTTCCTGGCTTGAGATAGTCAACTCAGCCATTGCCGAAGGCAATTGTAGATGCTGTGTGCGCAATCCCACGGAAAGGGTTCACGAACCCTGGACTCATTGGGCCTGCAAAAAGATGTATTACAATACTTTGTGAGGTAATACGGCCAAACCCAGAAGATTGGACATCGGAATGCGTTTGTTTTCGCCATCAGGCTGAGGACGTCGGGATGCGGGACGGTGCATTCGCGACGACTTTGTTTGGAAAGATTTCAAAAACGGTCTTGTTAGTTTGTCCAATAACGCCAGAGCTGGAGTATTTACGAGTGCGACGTGATTCATTCCCAACAAGCCTTACGTTGATGGGTGAACTCCGCCAGAACCCGACGAACGAGCAGGCCTGGCTCGCGCTGGCCGAGCGTTACGGCCCGAGAGTCCATGGTTGGCTGTTGCGGCACAACGTCCAGCCTGCCGATGCGGAAGATATCACGCAAGAAGTGTTCGTGAAGTTGTACAAGAACAGAGAAAAATTTCATTACGACCCGCGCGGCAGTTTCCGGAGCTACTTGACGACCATGGTCCGCAATTGTTGGATTGATTGGCTCGAACGACAGACGCGACAACGCCACACGGTGGAAATACGTTATCTCTCCGGACAAGTATCGTTGCAAGAAAGCATCAACGCTCTTGAGCAGAGCATTGAAATCGAATACCAGTTGGAATTGCTCCAACAAGCCGAAAAGGTCTTGCGCCTCCAAGTCAAACCACAGGTGTGGGCGTCTTTCGAACAAGTCGTTTACCACCAGAAGAAGCCCGAGGTGGTCGCCGAGGAACTTGGGATTACACGCGAAGCAGTCTACAAGAACAAAAAGAGGACGCAGCAGAAACTCGAGAAACTTGTCAACCAATTCCAGCGCCAGGATGACCCTGACGAGCCCCACGTTTCGAGAACTGGATTCGATAAAGAGAAGCAATAATGGTTGAGAAACGACTCGGTGAGTGCCCCTCCGAGGCAGAATGGTTGGATTTCCTCGAGGGTGCCTATACCGAAGCGGAAGAGAGCGACTTCTTGGCCCACGCCAGCGGGTGTTCCGCCTGCTCGGACACAATCGCTCGCTTAAGTGCAACGCCACCCTGGCTTGAAAAACTCGTCGGAGAGCGGAAGACCCCGACGAAATCTCTCTCCGAGAATTTCCAACGAACCTTAGCGTTCGTGTTCCAAGAAGCAGCCAAAGCTACTCCGTCCGCGAATCAACCCGACCGAGAGCAAGCCTACCCCGACATTCCCGGTTTTCGCATCCTTGATGTCTTAGGCCAAGGTGCGAGTGGGTTTGTCTACAAGGCCCAAGAACTGAGTCTTGGTCGAACGGTTGCCCTCAAAACTTTGAAATTGGATAACTACATCAATCCAACCACTCTGGCTCGCTTTGAACGCGAAGCCAAAGCCATCGGTCAATTATCCCATCCTGGTATTGTCCAGATTCATCAGGTGAATCTGTCTCACGTACCTCCGTACTTGGTTCTGGAATTCTGCGAAGGGGGTAGCTTGGCTGAGAAACTCGGCGGTACCCCTTTGGAACCAATACAAGCTGCCCGGATCGCTCACCAACTCTCCGTTACCATACAGGCAGCTCACCAGAAAGAGATTTTGCATAGAGATTTGAAGCCTGCAAATATCTTGTTGCCGACCAAATCCCACCTTTCGGAATCGAGCCTGGATGCGAGAGTGAAAATCAGCGACTTTGGATTGGCCAAGCAGGCCGGAAACATGGAGCTAAGTCAGACGGGTGAGATACTCGGCACTCCGAATTACATGGCACCGGAACAGATTCGATCCGTGAGCAGTGTCGGACCTGCCACAGACGTGTATGGGCTTGGTGCCATCTTATACGCAATGCTGACGGGGCGCCCTCCTTTTCAAAGCACCGATTTTTACACGACCCTCGAGTTGGTGGAACAAGCCGAGCCAATTCCTCCTCGGCAACTCCAACCCACCATTCCTCGCGATCTGGAAACGATCTGTTTACATTGTCTGGAAAAAGAACCCAAGCGACGGTATCACTCCGCCGAAGCACTCGAACACGATCTTTTTCGCTTTTTGAACAACAAGCCCATCGAAGCAACACGCCCAGGACTGGTCCGAAAGGGTTGGCTGTTCACGAAGAGGAATCCTTGGGGCGTTGGTTTCGTCGTTGCTCTCCTGATCGGTTTTTCGGTCTCCATTGTCCTCCTCCTCCGTGCGAGAAATGCCGAAGCAGTGGCCAACGCAAACGCCGAGAGCGCGAAACGAAATGAAGTACGGGCTCGCGCGGCGCAAGAGAAAGCGAAGCTGAATGAAGAAAAAGCGTTCCGAACGTTGATCCGTAGCTTGGAGGCAGGAAACGATTTCCATTTGTTTCTGGAAGAAGACTGGTTGGTCGACTCCCCAGGCATGACGGCCTTGCGAGAAAAACTCCTTGCGAAAGCCCTGAAGTACAACCAAGGCTTCATTGCCGAATGGGAGAATGAACCCAAAGTCAAAGAAGCGGTTGCCCGAGCATGGCTGCGAGTCGGACAACTCCAAGGCGAACAGGGAGCCGAAACCGAAGCAACTCGGAGTTTGGAGAAAGCCTACGAAAAATTTGCCGAGTTGGGCGCCGTCACAATTCTCTCCCTCCCGTTGCGGTTGGAAGTCGCGGAATGTTGTTATTTTCTGGGCCTCTACTACACTCGTGAAAACAAGAAAAAAGCAGCGTTTCGAAGATATCGAGAAGCGCGTTCGTTGTTCGAAGAAGTGATCACGGCTGAGGAGAAAAAGCTGAATAACCGAACAGCTCAGGAAGTCCAAAGGCAGCTCGCGCTCGTCATTTACGGACAAGCTCGCCTGCAAACCGAATCCGAAAAGTTTGAAGAAGCACGATCTCTTTTTCGCCAGGCGATCAACCGCTTGGAGTCTTTGGTGCAGTTCGATTCCCGTGTGTTGGTGTACACAACACTTGCCATGGTCCGGACGGATTTTGGGTTGTTGTACCACACGCGGGGCAGGATGACGAAAGACTCCACGTTGCAACAACAGTATTTTCAGGATTGCGTGGCTCAGCAAAATAAAGTGATTGCGCTTCTAGAGAAACTCACCCCAAAAGAACAAACACGCGTTTCGGTGCGCGAAAAGTTGGGCAACGCTTATCTCATCAAGGGTTTGGCACTTGTTCCACTCAAGCAGTTGTCCGAAGCCCAACGAAGTTTCCAAGAGACGGCGACGTTGCGAAGAAAGCTGGTAGTCGAGAATCCAACGGTTGCTCGTTTCAAAGCCAATTTGGGCAGCGTGTTGGATAATCAGGCGCAATTGCTTTTGCGACAAAACTCCGTTGACCCCGACGCCCTTCCTTTACTTCTCGATGCGAGTCATTTTTACAGGAAAGCTCTCGAAGTGAGCAAGAATGTCGAGGCGTATCAGTTTCGACTCACGAGGATTTATGGGAGTACATTGACTTTGCAGCGACAACTGGGGGTGTTGAAACAGGCCCGGAAGACTCTCAGTTCCTTGGCTTCAATTCTTCCCCCGAGTTCCGAAAACTTGTATAGAATTTCAGTGGAATTTGCGCACCTTTCTTTGGCTTTCGACAAGAAAGAGAACTTGGCCAGAGAAGATATCGCCGTGAAAAATCAATGTCTGGAAGAATCGCTCCAGAAACTGCGCTTGGCGATACGCGAAGGCTTTCACGACGCGGACCGGTTAACCAAAGATAAGCGATTTTCCCTCCTGTATACAGACCCAAGATTTGCGGCAATGGTGCGGCAAGTGAATGGGACATTGAACAAAGTTCAGTAGCTGAACGTTCAGATCATGAAAGCTCTTAATTAGTGACCTTGAAGTGGTTCGTTTGGAATCACGCGCCAACTGGGTTTTCAACCAACTCTCGATTGAGCCTGCAGTTTTGTGGACCGCTGAAGTTTCTCGTATCTAACTCCAGCGGTCGATCCGACCGACGCCGATTCCAATAAATACAATCTGAGCTTGGGATTACATTTCAGTCGAGAGGCAGGAACACCCACAACGAAGGTCTGCCACAATTGCAGTGGACAGCTCGGCCCAAAAGTCCGAGCCCGGATAGGCTAATGTACACGAATGTCCGTGCAGCGTCCCAACACCCGATGAGACCGTGGGGTATTGGTCCTTCGAGACGGTTTTGGACGCTCGGTATTGGGTGAAATATCGTCTCAATGAGGGGCGGACGATGCACTTCGCCGTCTTGCAGTCTATCCAACTTGTTCGTGGTATTGCGGATCGCTTGGTACGAAAAGCCTTCGGCTCGTGCTCGCTCGTCAACCTCGATCACTCCCCGTCGACTGAGTGTAGGGAGAGTCAGTAGACCCAGAAATGACCACAAACTAAACCACAGACTCAATTCAATGACCCCACTCGCCGTCCCCAAGCGTTCCGGAGCAACCAACCACGTTGATAGGGTCAATCCTGTGAGGGTGAACAGGAGAGCGACAAATCTGCCACGCAGCCAACTGCCCGTGCGGATGGCCAAGGATCTCCGTTTGACGGCCAGGTCGTATTCCTCAGGGGCGAGTACGTTTGTCCACTCCGATGGGAAGACCTGAATCTCTGGCGTGAACACTCCAATGACTCCGCCCGTGAATCCTTCGTCAGGAGCCGTGGCGGTGTAGATTGGCAGTGACTTCCCCGAGGCGGGGATTTCCTCTCGATCGGAGTTCAAGGAAAGTGGTGCCATTAGCGTGGCCAGAAATAGTCGGCCACGCAGTAACAACAGTGTGAGCCCCATGCCAGCCCCCACGGTCCCGAGAATCCCACCATACTTCCCAGCGAACAAGAGAGCTGCACCAGCGAGAAACATCAGCGACACGTGCGTTGTTATTCCGCGAACGAGTCCTCGCAGATAGGACTTCAATGGCGGATGTTGTCGTCCGTAACGTTTCGGCAGCAGGTATCCGCCCAGGATGTCGAACGGCAATTGCACAGTGGTATAGATCAGAAGGAAACACAATAATGCCAACAGTTGTGACAGAATTGACGAATCAATCAACTGATCTACAGCCCCGGAGAATCCCGTCACCAACCCGGTCGTGGC
>CAYYUU010000361.1:0-7261 GCA_964474955.1 uncultured Alcaligenaceae bacterium
GAACGATCAAGGTCTACGGGGACGAGGTCACCGAAGAAGACATCACCGTCAAGGCACACGTGTTCTACGGCGTCGACCGTTTGGACGCTTTGGAGTAGCAAAAATTCTCGAGCGGTTCATGATTGCGTTGGGGTCAGTTTCGTTTTCAGAGTCCTTCGCCTCGCAAGTGTGAACCGCTCTAAATTCAGACCAACACCTTCGTCCCGTCTCTACTCGGACTTCACGCTGGATTGCGGATAGGTTTTTCGGATTGCCTCAAGCACCTGCGGATAGTTCTTCGGAATGGGGCGAAACTGCGTCAAGCGGAGGCTATCCAACATGGATTTGCTTTCGCGGTTGGTGTGCGCCCTGAGTAGCCAGGCCCGGAAATCGACGAGTTGCTGCGGCGTCATGGCTCCATTCCGATAGACGATGAGCGTCGAAGGGAATTTCGGCGAGATTTTGACGACTTTGAGCCGCCGATGACAGCCAGGTTTCACGAGTTTATAATTGGCAAAAGAGGCCCTGTCCACGACCGTCCCAGCCACCTTGCCTCGCAAAATGTCATCCAGCCCACGCTCGACATTCTTCGGCCGAACGATTTGGATGGCCGTTTGTCCAGAGCCTTCGACCTTTTTGGCCTCTCGCTCTAAATACAGTCGGCTATGTGGTCGAGACCGTTTCGGCAGAGCCACCTTCTTCCCAGCCAACTGAGAGAATTTCGAAATCGTGCTTTCCTTGTTGACAACAAGATACGCCACGGGATTCTCGTAGACTGTCATCGCCAGCACCAACGGTTTGATCTTGTTGTGTTGTTTCTCCACCCACGCGAATTCATATCCGGCGAACACTGCCAGATCCATCTTTCCGGCCTGAAGTTGTTCGGCTAGCTCCATGGGCGATTTCACATGGACGCAGGCGCAAGCAAGACTAGCCATCATCTGAAACATCGAAGCCGTCATTCTCAACAGGTCCTTCTGGGTGGCTTCCGGGAAGTCCGCGAACATCGTGTCCATGATGCCGATTCGAACGAGTTGCTGTTTTCCCTGACCCCACGACACGGAAGGGTTCGCGAACCCGAACCCCATGCCGAGAGAAAGTATCAAGATTCCGAAAAATTGTCGGGACATTGTGCGGACCTCAAAGGTGCTAACGACGAAGACGTAACGTGCCAAAGTGCTGTGATGGACGAACGACGCGCTTCTCAAGAAGCGCCCTTGGCACTCCAACACGCAGGGAACGTGCCAAACAATGGAGTATTCTACACTAGCATCGTCTCCTCGGAAAACAGAACGGTGCCGCTGCCGCAAAATTCCACAGACTTTCACGAACGGGGACGCAACGTTGACCGTTACCGAATTGGACCGTAAAGTAAGTCCATTGCGAATGCCGTAAGTCCCAGCCGAGTCGATTTATGCTCACCAAGCGTATCATTCCTTGCCTTGACGTCGATCGTGGCCGCGTCGTGAAAGGGACCAACTTTGTCAACCTTCGCGACGCCGGAGATCCCGTCGAAGTCGCACGCCGCTACGAACAAGATGGGGCCGACGAACTCGTTTTCCTCGACATCAGCGCCAGCCACGAAGGCCGCGAGATCATGTTGGACGTCGTCCGCCGGGTCTCCGAAGAATTATTCATGCCGTTCACCGTCGGAGGCGGAATCCGAACCATCGAAGACGTGACGCGATTAATTCAGGCCGGCGCCGAGAAAGTCAGCATCAATTCGGCAGCCGTCAAGACCCCCGAATTGGTGACTCAAGTCGCCGAGAAGTTCGGCAGCTGCGCTACCGTCGTCAACATCGATCCGCGACGCGTCACAGAAAACGGCGAAGAAAAGTGGGAAGTCCACATCAACGGCGGGCGTGTCCCGACGGGCCTCGAAGCCGTGGCGTGGGCCATCCGGGTTCAAGAACTTGGAGCAGGCGAGATCGTCTTGACGTCGATGGACGCCGACGGAACAAAGGCCGGATACGACCTGGAGATGACCCGAGCCGTGTCCGAAGCCGTCACGATTCCGGTCGTCGCCAGCGGTGGCGCCGGAAATCCAGAACATTTATACGAAGCCCTCACGGCCGGAAAGGCAGATGCCGCTTTGGCTGCGAGTATTTTCCATTACAATGAATATGGCATTCCCGCGACGAAAGAGTATCTTGCGAAACGGGGAGTGCCGATTCGGTGGGACTCGTAGAATTTGGTGGTCTTACCCCCACCGATGCGGTCCCGTGGCCCTTTTCACTTCGATAATCGTGGCGTTTGTTCCTCTCCGTGTGATTACGATTTCTCGACAAACAGGGCATTTCATTTCTCTTCAGAGGTACCGACTGACATGGCAACAGCTGACAACAAAGAATCTGCATCTCCCAAAAAGGAATGGGAAGTCAATAAATTGTTCCGGATGGTCATGAAATACGAAGGTTCCGACCTGCACTTGAAGGTCGGCCAACCTCCCATGATGCGTCTGAAAGGCGACATCCGCCGGATGGACATGCGGCCCTTGACGCAGGAAGACATGGAGCGGTTGTTGCTTCCTACCCTCAACGAGAAACTCCGCAAGATCCTCGACGAAGAAGGCGGGGTCGACTATTCGTGGGTAGTCGGGGATAACGAATGTCGTTTCCGCGTGAGCTTGTTTCGCCAGAGGAACCAGCTGTCACTCGTGTCGCGGCGTGTCAACAACTCGATCCCGACGTTTGAACAGCTCAACTTGCCACCCCAGGTCGAGAACTTCTGTCATTATTCCGAAGGGTTGATCATCTTCGCGGGGGTGACGGGATCGGGAAAGACGACTTCGATTGCGTCCATGTTGGACTACATCAACGCGAGGGAACCGCTCCACATCTTGACGGTCGAAGACCCCATCGAGTTCACGTACGCCGACAAGAAATCTTACGTCAACCAGCGCGAGGTCGGTCTCGACGTGATCGACTGGCACAAGGCGTTGAAAGACGCCGTGCGACAAGACCCGGACGTGATCCTGGTGGGTGAGCTGCGAGACATCGAGACGTTCGAAGCCGCCGTCCACGCTGCCGAAACGGGGCACCTGGTATTTGGAACGATCCACGCTTCCAGCGCATCGACGACGATTAACCGTATTCTCGACCTGTTCCCGCCGACAAAGCACAAGGCCATCCGAACGGCTTTGGCGAACAACTTGAAGGTCGTCATTGCACAAAAATTGCTCAAGAGCCCGACGAAGGGCCGGACCCCGACGAACGAAATCCTGATCGTCACGCCAATCGTGAAGAAGCTGATCATCCAGGGCGACGACGAAAAACTCATCGACGTCATCCGGGCGAACTATCAAGAGGGAATGGTCGACTTCAACGAAAACCTTCGCCAACTCGTCGAGCGAGGCGACGTGGATAAAGCCGTCGCGCTGGAATATTCGCCGAACCCGGAACAGCTCAAAATGGCATTCAAGGGCGTCAAGATGGCCACGCCGGGTATTTTGTAATGGAGTAGGCGCATTCCGTGTGACGTGACCAGAAGTAGTAGGCACATTCGGAACACGACATTTGTTTTTCTCAAAATCGAACGTGTGTTTATTTCCCGTTCCTCTCGTGTGCCTACTACTGCCACCCTCTCGCGAGACAAAGCCAAGATGGCTCGCAAAAAAGCCTCTCCCTCCAAGAAACTTCAGCAGCCCCAACTTCTTCAGGCAATCGTCGAAAATCCCGAAGACGACACGCCTCGCTTGGTCTACGCGGACTGGCTCGAAGAAAACGGCGATCCCGAACGGGCCGAATTCATCCGAGTTCAGTGCGACCTTGCCAGACTACCGCGGCATGATCCTGCGTACCCAGAATTATTAGCAAGAGAAGAGGAATTGCTCGCCGAACACAAGAAGAAGTGGGCGGAACCGATGACTCCGTATTGTCGGAAATTCACCTTCGACCGGGGATTTCCAGACCACATCAGCTTGTCTCTCTACGGATTCGATCAGCACTTGAACGACATTCTGACCGTGACGCCGGTCTCTTCGATGCGCCTCCGTGCCTGCGAGAAGCCCTACGAGCGAGTCACCGATCACGCTGGCTTCCGGCACGTACGGACATTGAATTTAGATCAATGTAAACTCTCGCCTCCGTTCTTCAAAATCCTGGCGTCCTCGCCCAACAGTTCCGGTCTCCGAGAACTCATTCTGGCAAACAACAACGCCAAGTCGAAGGGCCTGAAGTACCTTCTCGATTCCGAGCATCTCTCCAATCTCGAATCGCTCGATTTACGCGGCTGCAAGTTGAAGAAGGATAGCTTTCAAGTCATGGCGGATGCGCCGAGATTCCAGCAAATCCGCAACATCCGCGTCTATACCAACTATTTTCTTCTCGACGACGCCAAGACCGTCGCCAACTCACAATATGCCGGGAACCTTCGAGAATTTCACTTTGACGGCCAGATGGTCCAAGTGCCCGAAGCAGCCCTGGACACGCTGGCCGAGAGTGCCTTCCTTGCTGGACTTGAGAAGCTGCATTTAGATTGCCACGGACCAATGTCGTCCGCTTTTCTCGCGGCGCTTGGTGCTTGCGAACGTCTGACCGAATTGCGAATGCCGATTTACCGGCTCGAAAACGACGCTCTGGAAATGTTTGCGGACGAGGCTTCCTTTCCTCAATTGCGAAACCTCGTCATCTATCTTCAAAACAGAAAGCAAGTCGAATTCTTGCTGAAGACACCTGTCATACGTCGGCTGGACAAGTTGACATTGGCCAATTTTCATCACTTAGGCAATGATCTGGAGCAACTCACAAAGGCCGAATCGCTGAGTGGGCTGAAGGAACTCCACCTCATGGGCGGACTAAGTGAACAGGGCCTTCGCGCCTTCGGTACTTCCGAAACGTTGACCTCACTTCAAGTCTCAACCTTCAACATTCAACGACTCTTCCCGGACAACGTTTGGATCGACTTCGCCCAATCGGCGAAGTTGCCCAAGTTGCATTCGCTCGACGTCATTCAACCTTTGAGCAACGTTGCCGCGACAGCCATTCGAGAACGGTTCGGCCCGAATTCCTATCCCGCTTCTCGAATGCGAAACGTGAACTACGGCTAATGCCGATCGCGCTGGTTTTGAAAGGTTCATTCCTTCGGCAACAAATAAATAAAATTTTTCCCCAATCGTCCGCCGTAATTCCCTGCCGAAATTTTCACGAGTCCGGGAGTATGCACCGCAGCGGCAATCGCGGCCTGGGTAGCTTTCGAAATCGTGTCGAGGTCGCAGCCGTTAATGATGATCTCCATGATCGACTCGACGCCTTCGGGGACCTTCGATTTGTCGCCAAGTTTCTCGCGCAGGGTCGGACAGAAATCCTCGTAGGTGCTCGCGATCGAAAAACTGTATCGGCTCCCGCCTTTCGATCCGCTTCCGGCGAGACCGCCTGGAAACGGAGTGATGACTCCGGGCGTCTCGAGCGCAGCAACTTGTCCGCGTTCTGCGGCGAGCAAAGCCGAATCGACGTCTTGGCCCATCAACCACATATTCCCGCCCATGATTCCGTCGCGATATCCGAACCGGCGATCGATCACGAACTCGCCTCCGAGGATCGGCACGACCCAGACTTTCCTGCCAAATCGTTCGTCTCGAAATTGGTATCCGTCTCCAAAAAACGCGATCTTCTTGCCGAGTTTGTAATACTTCTCTTCGTCGTCGATCAAATTGAAACAAGCACACGTCGGACACGTCAACACGTTCTGGCTAATTCGCGAGAGGAGCGATTTCTCAAGTGCCTTCACGCGATCCTTGCGAAACCGCGGCATGTGGAATTGGAGAATGGCTCCCGGCCTGCCGTCGGGCGTCTGGAAAGTTTCGTCTCCGCCCGGACCGACGTAGCGATCAAGCCCCGCCTCACAATCGCACATGATGCTACTCGAAGCATTCCCGGTCGCGGCGTTGATGGCGTGGTCGAGCCACTTGCGATCCCGCGCCGTCACCAATATTTCGGCGTAAATACTTCGGAAGGCTTCGGCGTAGGTGTCGTCGATGATCGCTTTCGTCTGCTCAGCCATTATTGCCCCCGGCCCTTTCCTTCGTAGATGGCCTTCTCGGTGATGACCTTGTCCATGTATACGTCGTGTGTCGAGACCGGAATCTCGGGGAACATCTGGCATTCGAACGCGATGGCGACGAGCGGGCAGTCAGGCCGGGCGTGTTCCAACAGCCGGTCGTAGTAGCCCTTCCCGTGGCCCATGCGTGCCCCCGTGTTATCGAATCCCACACCCGGCAACATGATCAAATCGAGTTCTTTCACGTCGACTTTTTTCTCTGGGACTTCTCGCAGGTCGGCCCGCGGTTCGAGAATCTTGTACATCCCGAGTTCGAGTTCGTCCATCGATTCGAGCCAAAACAACTCGAGTTGGTTGCCCTCGATGCAGTACGGCACGACGATCTTCTTGCCGTGCGTCAACGCCGTGGGCAAGTAGTGCCGCGTCCGAACTTCGCTGCGAACGTCGACATAATATAGGACCGTCTTCGCCTTGTCGTACTCGAGCAGTGCGACAAATTTCTCGACGATGGCCTGGCTAATTTCGTCTTTATTTTCCTGAGCCTTGCGAGCCGCGTGAGCCTGTTCTCGCAAGGCCTTCTTGCGTATCTGGGGATTGGTTGTTGGTGTTGTCATGTTGCCTTGAGAACTGAAGATTTCATTTTTCGGACAAAGACCACTGTTGATATTGATAGTGGCGAGCTTCGAGTTTGTCTTGTTCGTGCCCCTTGGGCGCCTCTGTATTTTGGAATCGGCCATTGGCAGGTTTTACCAACCCGAAACGCCAGCGAGGATGCGAGCGAAGCGGGAAAATTGCTTCAGTCTTTATTGAGTTCGGCTGGTCTTTCCATCAACCCGAAGCGCCAGCGAGGGTTGGTGGAAAGACCAGGAACACCCCACCTGCTCGGACGCTCCTTGCCCGGATTCCTAAAACGGCAAAGAGGCGTTTCGACGTTTTGGACCAGAGGAGAAATCGTGAGCGAATCGAAATCAAGCACGTCGATCGAAGGGTTGATCTACGCGTTCGTGGCGTTCGGTTGGTGGGGCGTCGTTCCGCCGTTGTTCTTTACGGGACTAAAAAGTGTCTCGATCTGGGAAGTCCTGGCCCACCGGGTCGTTTGGTCGGTCGTATTCTTGCTTGGGTTGCTCATACTGTGGGGACGACTCCGAGAATTTCAAAAATGCTTCACAAATTGGAACATCCTGAAAAGGCTGTTAGTCACGACACCGCTCATCGCCACGAATTGGGTCATCTACGTTTACGGCGTCGTCAGTGGACAAGTCGTTCAGACCAGCCTGGGGTATTT
>CAYYUU010000362.1:0-7260 GCA_964474955.1 uncultured Alcaligenaceae bacterium
CGTCACCCGAAATCTTGCCAAACGCAAGACGCGGAGACCCGCTGCTCTGCGGAACCTGACTTGGGCCTTGTTGGCTTCTACAGAGTTTTGTGTAAATCATTGATTCTCCACCGACCGAGCCATCGCGTTTTACGAATGAGTGAAAAACGGACACTCATTGATTCGTTTTTCCGAACGAAAAGCGATATTCCCAAATACGACAGACAAAGAACTTTTCGCGGAGCGAAACGCAACTTTCCGACCCTCACATCAACCACAATTCGAGCCGGAGTTCCTCATGAATAATAGTTTGCTTTGCACACCCCACGAACACCGATTGTCTCGTCGACAGTGGCTTGGTGGAGTCGCCGCAGGAACTATTCTGGGACCGATGACGTTGTGTCAACCGGCGCTGGCCGAACAACTGCGGCGTCGGCAAAAGCAAGTTCTCTTTATCTGGCTCGATGGCGGTTTGAGTCAGTTTGAAAGTTGGGATCCGAAACCAAATACACAGTTTGGTGGTCCGTTTCGGGCCATCGCAACGAGTGTTCCGGGAATCCACATCAGCGAGTTGCTTCCGCGCACGGCCACACAAATGAATCATCTGGCGATTGTTCGGAGCTTGCACACTCAAGATAATTCGCACTCGGCAGGTGTGGCTCGGATTCAGCGTGGAGATCCGTCGAACCGTGGTGTGACGTATCCGTACTTTGGATCGGCGGTCGCCAAACTACTTGGGCCTGGTGATAGTGGATTACCACCGTACTTGTGGGTGAAACCGGGAAGTGGAGGTTTCAAGACTGGTGATGCTGGGTTCCTTGGGCCTCGTTATGGTGCTCTGGCTCTGGGAGACGGCCAACCACCTCCGAACTTGGTTCGCCCCGATTCGATTAGCCGAGAGGATGACCGGGACCGAAACGAACTGCGGCAATCGTTTGATCGGGAATACTCCGCGCAACGAGCCCAACGAGCTACACAAGCTAATAGTTATGTCTATGCCATGGCCGAGCAGCTCCAACGGAATGTACATCTATTCGACACTTCCAACATCCCAGATCGAGTCGTAGATCGTTATGGTCGACATGACTTTGGTCGGCATATGTTGTTGGCCCGACGGTTATTGGAGGCGGGAGTTACGTTCGTCAAAGTTAATTCTTACGGATGGGATACACATGGGGATAACTTCAATGGTCACAAGAGTATGGTGCCAAAAGTAGATCAGGCTTTCTCGGCGATGATCGAAGACCTGGCCGTTCGTGGGATGCTGGACAATGTTCTTGTGATTATGATGTCGGAATTCGGACGGACTCCACGAATTAATGGTCATGTGGGCCGCGATCACTGGCCTGAAGCCTGGTCGTTGGTTATGGCCGGCGCAGGTATCCGGCGAGGTCTTGCTGTTGGTAGGACGAACGACAAAGGGACCTTTGTCACCGGGGATGAATACGATATCGGGCATATGTTCCATACGTGGTTTCAGGCGTTGGGAATTGATTCCCGAAGGGCGAAGTATGACAACAATGGCCAACCGTTGCCGGTTGCTCATGAGGAGTGTCGACAGGTCAGGGAGTTATTGGCATAGCCGCATCAAGGAATAACCTCTAACAAATGTCTCCGACGATTCACGAGAGCCTATATATATGATGAGTACCGATACACAGACCCCAGAGGTGAACCGATCTGAGCCTCGCAAAATCCACTCGGTCAATCTTGATCGACAGATATGCCTGGTGCGTTATAGTCCTTGCGGCAGATATTTAGCTGCGGGCGGATATGATGCGAGTGTGCGGCGTTGGCAAGTTGCGGAGAATGGATTGACTTCCATGTCTGCGCTCAGCGGGCACAATGGTTGGGTGCAAAGTTTGGCGTTTCATCCTGATCGAAGACGGCTCTTTACGGCAGATTCTTGGGGTGAGGTTCGCTGTTGGGCTTACGCAGAGAGGGAACCGCAGCCTCTCGTGACGATCGCAGAGGCTCACGATGGTTGGGTTCGTGATATGGCCGTGAGTGCCAACGGACAGTTCCTAGCAACTTGTGGGATGGATCAGAAAGTGTGTGTTTGGACAAGTGTGGGGAGAAAGGTACGTGAGTTAACAGGGCACAATGATGATGTGTTCTCAGTAGGGTTTCATCCGAATAACCGATCGTTGGTTTCGGGTGATATGCACGGTAAGGTTTTTCAATGGGATATCAACACCGGTCGCAAAACACGAGAGTTTGATTGTGGGGTGTTGTACACGTTATCTCGATTGCAAGACGTAGGCGGAGTCCGGCGAATTGTGTTTGATCAGGCAGGTCGGACGCTTGCTTGTGCGGGGACTACGCCGAGAAGTGGTGGCAACGTTCAGGGAACGCCGACCATTTTGCTCTTTGACTGGGAATCTGGACGGCTCCAACATACGCTTCGTGCCGGTGGGAATGGTGATGGTTTTGTGTATGATCTCGCATTTCATAGTACAGGCTTTGTGATGGCGGTGTCGAGTGGGAATCCTGGCACTGGCAAATTCTATTTTCACACTCCGGGGGAAGAACGCCCATTTTTCCTTCATACGCGAATGCCCAACTGTCACTCTCTTGCGGTTCATCCGAATGGGAATCGGATGGTTGTCGCGGCTACAAATTCCGGAAGTAATGGGAATGGTCGTCGGTTGCGAGATGGTGAGTATCGTGGGAATTATTCTCCGCTGCATGTGTGGGAGATCGCGAGTTCGTGATCGGCGAATACTTTTCCTGTTGGAATCCGCCCTCCAAACTTGCTCCGATCGTGAGGTGCTGGAGTTATGTCAAAGGAACAATCATCAATCGTTGGCGAAATCGTTGAAGTGACGTCAGGGATATTCGCAAGCCTTCAGGGCGAAGTGACATCCATCGATCAGAAGAAAAAAATTGTTCGCGTCGAGTTGGAGGTGTTGGGTCGAAAAATTCAAGCGGAACTTTCTTTTCATGAGGTCATTTATCAAGAACAAAAACTAAACGAGTATTTGAGATCGATTCGACCGGACTATAACCCCGAGGATCTCATTCCACCACCTGAACATCCCGGACTCATGCGTTCGATGTTGGAGAAGCCTCACGATGATGCAATCCGGTTGATCTATGCCGACTGGCTCGAAGAACAGGGAGTTCCACACGCAGACTATTTGCGTCTCCAAGTGAGTTTGGGCAAAGCCTTCCGAAACCGAGAACCCGTTGATGAACTCATCAAGCAGGAACAAGCATTTCGTGCGCGTTTTGATCCGGAATGGATCAATCGTGTCCGTCGACTTACGACAAGACCGCCAACCGTTGATGTGGGAGAGTTACTCCCCGAATTAGCTTCTCATGCGAGAACGACGATCCGCATGCACCCTCGGCAAGGGACGGTCCCGGAACTCGACGCAAGCAAACTCGGTGGTCTCTTTTTGTGGCCGAAGGAAGAACTCTGGCCGGTTTGGAAGGACTTTCAGTACACCGATTGGTTTCGTGAGAGACTTCCACACATCTCTTACGCCTGGGAAGAATGCGGAGGAGCACCACCGGAAGGTGCCGACATTCCTCTGGTCCCGGTCGTCCAGTTGAATAAGCGAGATTTTCCAATCCTCGAATTTCCCGACGATGCCGATTTGCTACAACTCTTCTGGCTGCCGATTGAGGATTCGGAGGACGGTCCTCGTCCTCTGATTTACTGGCGCAATAGTCAAACTGTGAAGCATGCGCATGAAACACCACCCGAACTAACCTACTATGAGTCGGGGTTGGTACCAGAGCCATGACGATTACATGCGGAACCAGTCGTGGAATATCCATTGAAGTCGATGTGTGATCAATACGAATGTGACCCTGATCATGCGAAACGGATTCGGAAACTTGTCTCAATCTTGAATCGACCCGAGGAAGAAGTTCACAAAGAATATGTTCGTTCGTGGAGCGCATTCCAGGGTAACAAAGTGGGCGGGTATCCAGTCGTTAATCAAGGTGACGCACCGATCGGCTTCGAGGACCAAACTTGGGAGTTTCTGCTCTCGCTGAGTAACGATGAACTGAATAGAAATTATCCTCGACGAGTTCCCATAGAAGACACAGATTTCCCCGATGTTTGTCACTTCGATTTGAGGAAATTAACAGGAAATCTCAATGCGTTTGGCAGAGGGGACTATTTTGTGTTGATTTCGAAACGATCAACACCGTGGCAAGTGCGCGCCTTTACGGACTGGACGTGAGAAGATAGATTTGATCCATGACTATGCAAGGAGTGACACGATGAAAAAGTTCCCACAGATGCAAAGCATTGTATTCGCCATTTCCTCGATTGTGTTGCTCCTTGGGATCACTTCCTTGGTCTCGTCTCAGGTGTTTCTTCAAGGTAAGAAGCTGAACAAAGAAAATCTCCGCGTTGCCGAGAACGTGCTGTTGTACCAACGCGATACGGGTGGTTGGCCCAAGAACTATGACCGCAAACAAAACCTCTCCAAACAGCAGCGGTTGCGGATCAAGAAGGATAAAACAACAAATGACTCGGTGATTGATAACGGAGCTACATATACAGAAATACGGATTCTCGCCAAAGCCTCGCAACAAACAGACGATGAGCGATTTCAGAAAGCAGCCATGCGGGGTATTCGATATCTACTTGAGGGCCAATACGATAACGGAGGTTGGCCCCAACGTTTTCCACATCCGAAAGGTTATGCTCGTTATATCACGTTTAACGATCATGCGATGATCGGAGTTATGAGTCTGTTGCGAGATATTTCTCGAGGTCAGAAACAGTTTGCATTTGTGCCGCAAGATGTTCGCAAGAAATGTGAACAGGCTGTCGAACGCGGAATCCAGTGCATATTAAAATGTCAAATCCAAGTTAAAGGTCGGCCCACCGTTTGGTGTGCGCAGCATGACCATGTGACGTTCGAGCCAAGAAAAGCCAGGTCGTACGAACTGCCGTCGCTCAGCGGTTCGGAATCTGTTCGAATCGTTCGGTTCCTAATGCAAACCGAAAAGCCGAGCCAAGACGTTGTGAAGGCGATTGAGGGTGCCGTTGATTGGTTCGAACGATCCAAACTCAAGGGTATCAAATTAGTTCGTGTGAAGGACAAAACGAAGCCGAAAGGATATGACCGCGTTGTGAAGAAGGATCCGAAGTCTCCTCCAATGTGGGCTCGTTTCTATGACATCAAAACCAATCGCCCAATTTTTTGTAGCCGCGATGGGGTTCCTCGACAGACTCTTGCCGAGATTTCCTACGAACGCCGCAATGGTTATTCCTGGCTTGGATATTATGCGAGAAACTTGCTGCAACGTGATCTACCCGCGTGGAAACGCCGCTTGCGACGAAATGAGTAAGCTGCGCGACACAGACATTTTTGGCACGGCGAATAAATGATTGACCGGTTTTTTGTCCAGAGCGCTCGGGCAGTCGGAAAATAAGCGTCGTATTTCGGTGAGTTGTCTTTCGCGGAGCAAAAAGATGCCAAAGACATGCGTTCTTTCGCGGAGCGAAAGGCGACACTAAAAAACAGACAACATTTCACCAAATTGATGAACCTCAGAGGAGAGTTGGCAGTGGCGACTTCTTTCAGAATGCAGTTTTCGCTGTCCTTGGTTTGTATGTTGGTCTTGGCCGCTTCAGGGACTGCTCAAACACGGCGTATTTCCTCATCGCCTCAGCATAAGCCGAACATCATCCTGATTCTATGTGATAACCTGGGCTATGGTGATGTTGGTTCTTTCGGATCCAAGAAACATAGAACGCCACATATTGATAGTTTGGCCAAGGAGGGACGCAAGTTCACGAGTTTCTATTCCACGAGTGGAGTTTGCACACCTTCACGAGCCAGTTTGATGACCGGCTGTTATCCACGTCGGGTGAACATGCATGTGGATGAACATGGTGGTTTAGTCCTCCGACCTGTCTCGCCCAAGGGGTTGCATCCTGACGAACTGACAATTGCTGAGGTTCTCAAGCGGTTGGGTTATGCGACAGCTCTTGTTGGGAAATGGCATCTTGGAGATCAACCGAAATTTTTGCCGACGCGACAGGGCTTTGATTTGTATTTTGGAATTCCATACAGCGACGACATGACCCAACGAAAAGGGAAGCCCTGGCCACCTCTGCCGTTATTACAAAACGAAAAAGTTATTGATGCTCCCGTAGATCGGAATTTACTCACCAAACGTTATACGCAAGTGTCGATTCAATTCATCCAGAAGCATTGCAAACAACCATTCTTTCTGTGTTTATCGCATGCCATGCCCGGGAGCACTCTCGAACCATTCGCCAGTAAGGCATTCCGTGGGAAGTCGGCGAATGGAGCTTATGGGGATTCCGTCGAAGAAATTGATTGGTCGACCGGACTGATTCTGGACACACTTCGGAATCTGAAGATAGAGGAAAAAACGCTGGTGATTTGGACGTCGGATAACGGGGCTCCCAGACGTAATCCGCCGCAGGGAAGTAATTTACCGTTGTCGGGATGGGGATATCGGGTGAGCGAGGGAGGGATGCGGGTGCCGTGCCTCATGAGATGGAAGAAACATATTCCGGCTGGAACGAAATGTGACGAACTATGTACGATGATGGATTTCTTGCCCACCTTTGCAAAATTGGCAGGGGGAGATGTTCCAAAGAAACGGCGGATAGATGGCAAAGATATTCGCGCATAAATGTTGAAGAAAAAGAGCAGTCGTTTACCGTATTCCTACTTCTGTTATTATCATGGCCCACAGTTACAAGCAGTCCGTTCGGGAAAGTGGAAGTTGTATTTGCCGCTTCAAATCAAGTTGGGGAGCCGTCCAAAACAAGTTGGCATTCCGGCTCGTTTATTTGATTTGGCAATGGATGTTCAGGAGAAAAAGAATGTGGCCATGCAACATCCTAAAGTTGTGCGTAAACTGCTTTCCTATGCTGGCATTATGCGACGCGATATTGGTGATTGGAAAGTGCCTGGGCGAAATCAAAGACCGGCAGGAGAGGTCCGAACCGCCAAACCTCTGGTGAAAAAGGCGACGTCGAAATAGGAAGGTCGGGGGAATGAGTGCGATATTCTGGGGATTTGGATCGCGGAAACTAAACAAGGCCAACAACAATAACAAAGGCAGAAACTACCCAAGCACCAGCTACGCTCCTGCAAGCCATAATACAAACAAAGACAACAATACGAAAGCGGCAGCACGCTGCCGCACTCTAAAATAAAACAACGACATGCGTCCTTTCGCGGAGCGAAAGGCGACACTACAAAACAAAAGAGCACGGCACACGGAGAGAGCCTACTAATGATCCCTGCCAAAAGAAAATCCGTAATTTTT
>CAYYUU010000363.1:0-7259 GCA_964474955.1 uncultured Alcaligenaceae bacterium
TTCATTGGTGCCGGTTGGTGGGCGACGGCCAACCACATGCCGCTTCTCGCTCAACGTGAGGATGTGGAGCTGACGGCAGTTTGCCGGTTGGGCAAGCAAGAACTGGCGGACGTCAAGGAAGCCTTCGGGTTCACCTTCGCCACCGAAAGCGCCGAGGAAATGGTCAAGCATCCCGATTTGGATGCCGTCATCGTTTCCTCTCCTCACACATTGCATTTCGAACACGCAAAGCTGGCCCTCGAACGAGGGTTGCATGTCCTGTGCGAAAAACCCATGTGCACCCGAGCGGATGACGCTCGCGAACTGGTACGTCTGGCCAACGAAAAGAATTTGCATTTGCTCGTGCCATACGGCTGGCACTATAAACCGTTCATCCAGGAAGCCAAGCGATGGATGGACGAGGGCGTCGTCGGAACCGTGCAGTACATTCTTTGTCACATGGCGTCGCCCATTCGGGACCTTCTCCAAGGCCACAAGTTTGCGGTTGAGCAAAGCAGCGGTCAGGCAGGTGGCGTTCTCTTCGCACCGGACCCGAAGACGTGGGCGGATCCGCAAGTTGCTGGTGGCGGTTATGGTCACGCGCAAATCTCTCATTCGTCTGGTATGCTCTTCTGGCTTACCGGATTAATGCCCGAGTCGGTGCACGCGTTGATGTCGACCGTGGACGCTCAAGTCGATCTCTACGACGCGATGAGCGTCAAGTTTGAGGGAGGCGTGATTGGGACAATCTCTGGTGCCGGGACGGTCCCGCCGTCGGAAAGTGCGCAATATCAGGTCGACATCCGGATCTTCGGGAGCGAAGGAGTGTTGATGCTCGATTGCGAACGCGCCCGGCTCGAACTCCGACGCCACGATGGGACACATCGCAAATTCGACGTGCCCCTCAATGGTGGAGACTACGACTGCGAAGGACCGCCTCATAACTTTGTCGATTTAGTTCTCGGCAAAACGACGCAGAATTACGCGCCGGGAGAAGCCGCGATGCGTTCGGTGTTGCTGCTGGACGCGGCGTATCGGTCGGCAGTGACGGGACAAGTCGAGCGAGTTTGAGAACCACCGCGCTTCGGAGACCACTCGACCTACTCGCCCCAAAGCGCCTTCGGATCAAATTCTTCGTCGCTGAAGAAGCCAAATCGGAACGGGCCGTAACAATAATATTCGACTTCGCGTTGGTTTGCATCCTGGGTGATGATCAAGACTGGAAATCGAAGTCTCGTGTCGAAGTACCAGAAGCGTCGGCCTCCTTTGGGTAGAGCTTTTTCGGCCTTCGGTGGAATGATTTGCAGGACGGCCTCGACCGGCTTTTTGAATTCCGGACGACGAACAAGTCCCAGGTACCGCAGCGAACCACGACGTAAGTCCCGTTGCTCCATCAATCCGACGAGCGTTCCGAATTTATCGATCAACACTCCGATCCCGGCCTCGGTAATCGCGTGTCGTGACTTCGATCGCACAAGAGGGCTGTCCGGAGAAAGTGCGATCACCTGCCCAGCCGGAACAAAGGGGATGTCGCCGGCAGCAGTCTTCGTGTATATCTTGTTTCCGTGCTTGTTCTTCACGTACACGCATTCACGCCCTTTCCCGGCTCCCCCCAGCCATTTGAAGTACGTGCTCCAAGGCTTCTTGCGGAACTTGAATAACATGAGTTCTTCGGGTTGTTTTCGCCCGCCCACGACTTCCCGACGACGAAACTTCACGATGTACCCATCGATCGAAGAGTATCCCTCGGCAGCCAGTTGGTGCAAGGTCTTCAAGTTCCCTGCCGGTTTGCCAGGCGGAACATGGTTCACCGGCTTCAGGCCATTGACCGGCAACGGCCTCGGAACGAGTCGCTTCGGTTTCGTGGTCTTGGGTCGTTTGGCGTAACGTTTCGGACTGAGGGCCACAACATTTCTTCGCGCGAGCGGATACTCCTCTGGTTCGGAGGTGTCCTTGGGACGTTCGCGTTGGGCAATTGGTCTCAATTGTTTGTGCGGTGACACAGGCGGCGGAAGCAGCGGATCCGTCTTCGTTGCCGCTTGCAAGTCCGGTGCTCCAAGCGGTTGGTTGTCCGGGGCGCTCTCTTGTTGGGCTGGCTTCCGCTCTGGCACAGCCGGCGGTGGTGGATCGTTCCGCGGAATCGTCACCGGAGCACGAACTCGCCCCGGCTTGCCTTGCTTGTCCAGTTGAGTCTTTGGTGAAACTGGCGGAGGCAGATCGGGACTTGGTGCGGATGGCGGTCCTTCTGGGCTCGTTTGCGTCACTGGTTTCAACGAAAGCCCAGCCGATGGCGGAAGTTTGGTTTTTTTCCGACGCGGTCCCTTTGTGATTCGCAAATCAGGAGGCTCCTTCCGAACATACGGTGGTGCGGGCGGCGGCAACGGCACCTCTGTTTCACGAGGCTGTGTTTCTGGGGAAAACCCAGGCAGCGCCGGCGGAGGAGGTGGCTCTGTTTGTCGTTGGTCAGTTCGCGGCTCGTCTCCCGAGAGATCGAGGGACAACACCGAACCTCCGCGATTGTAGTTGGGCTGAGCCACTTGAGTATTTCTGACAACTTGTTGAACAGGAGCCGAGCGCGATCTTTCGGGAAAATCGCTCAAGTTTTTCGGAGGAGATTGCGAACGATTTGGCTCTTGGGCGACGGTAATCTGGACTGGATCATCAACCCGAGAGAATTTCTGATTCGTTTTTTTGGCGGTCCCTTGAGCCTTCGCAAGCATCATGAGAGATTGCGAATCGGGATTCTGGAAAGGTATCCGAGTTGCCGCTCGCGGTTCGTTGACACGTGGTCCAAGATCCACGAACTGCACGGGGCGTTTTGGTTGCTCCGCGGACGTCGATTGGCCCCGGAACAATGAACACCCTGATAGGCAAATCAATACGGCCCAAAGCAAGAGCCAGCAGGAGACAGTTTTTTTCCCGCTCATACCGAATCCGTTCTTCTGGCTGCTGCGAAATCTGCGCACGGAAAAATGAGTCGCTGTGCGCAACTTACATTTATTCTACGATTTTGATAGAGGAATTTTTTCGGAATTTCTCAAGTTTGAAAGAGGGGGAATTGCACAATTCGGAGAACTGATTTTTCCTCTCCAAATCGCCTAGTCGGTTGGAACACGAGAAAAGATCACAAGTTCCGACTCTTGCCTTTATTGAAACGGTGACGTTTTTCGTGAGATGTATCCACGAAAAAAAATTCAAAAAAATCTGACACGTTTTGTCGCTAGATCTTGCATATCAATGAGGAGGCAAAATCCAACACAAACGCGATCTGAGCAATCTATGCAGTCTGTAATCCCTTTTTGGGTAGAGTCTCAATGACAAACTACACAACTCTCGCAAGAGAGATCTTCTATCGATTTCTTGAACAAAGGCCGACAGACCGTTGCCTCTTCTTGGATCGAGAATGCGGTGAAGACCCCATCCTTCGCAAGTCTGTCGAGACTTTGTTGCGGGCCTATGACAATTTGGACGGTTTTTTGGACGAACCGATCATCGCATGGCGTCGGAAGTAAAAGTTGCTTTTCGCTCCGCGAAAAGTTTTCCGGCCTGGATTCCTTCTCGTTCCGTGAAAAGCAACTCTCTAACCTAGCCATGTTGAAACTCTATGCCTTACGCTCCACGACATGCCAGTTGTCGCAACACGTACTGCAAGATACTACCGTGTCGGTAGTATTCCGCTTCTTGCGGCGTGTCGATCCGAACAAGAGCCTGGAACGTCTTGCTCGTTCCGTCATTCGCCGTCGCCTTGACGTTCACCGATTGCCCCGCTTTGTAAGCTCCCTCAAACATCGTCGGTAAGCCCTCGACGTCGAACGTTTCCTCACCAGTCAAGCCCAGCGATTCGGCGCTCTCACCATCATGGAACTGCAAAGGCAACACACCCATCCCAACCAAGTTACTTCGGTGGATGCGTTCATAGCTCTCGGCAATGACGGCTCGAATGCCCAACAGCCGCGGCCCTTTGGCGGCCCAATCTCGCGAAGAACCGGTCCCATACTCTTTGCCCGCGATGACCATCAACGGCACGCCTTCGACTTTGTATTGCATGGCCGCATCGTAAATTGTCATCTGAGCACCATCGGGGAAGTGTCGCGTGTAACCTCCCTCGGTGCCGGGCGCGAGTTTGTTGCGAATTCGCACGTTGGCAAACGTCCCGCGCATCATCACCTCGTGGTTCCCGCGTCGGCTTCCGTAACTGTTGAAGTCCTTCGGCTCGACCCCGTGCTCGATGAGATACTTCCCGGCAGGACTGTCGGTCTTGATCGAACCCGCTGGCGAAATGTGATCCGTCGTGATGCTGTCCCCAAGCAACGCCAACAAACGCGCCCCTTTAATGTCCGTCACAGAATCAGGATTCGGCCCCATGCCTTCGAAATACGGCGGGTTCTTCACATAGGTTGACTTCTCGTCCCAGGCATACAGATCACCTTCCGGAACGGGCAAGTTGCTCCACCGCTCGTCACCTTTGAAGACATCTTGATAGACCTTGCTGAACATCTCTCCTTGGACCGCCGTTTGGACGGCTTGGTGGATCTCTGCCGTCGTCGGCCAGATGTCTTTCATGAAGACGGGGTTGCCGTCGGAATCTTCACCGAGAGGCTCGTTGTAAGGATCGAAGTCGATTCGACCCGCGAGTGCGTAGACAACGACAAGAGGAGGTGAGGCAAGATAATTGGCTCGCACTTCCGCATGAACACGACCTTCGAAGTTTCGATTTCCGCTCAGGACAGAAGCGACGACCAAGTTGTCTTCGTGGATTTTGGCCGAGACCTCTTCGGGCAGCGGACCCGAATTCCCAATGCAGTTGTGGACACAAAATGTTCCGGCAACGAAGGCATGAACCCCGTCGACAGCGATGTCATAGACGTTGCGTGGGCCTGCGGGGCGAACGTCGATCACGCCAAGCGACAACGTCGGGAGAGTTTTCGAATACTTGTCGAGGCAGTAACGCTTTGAATAATCCGTTTCTTCGCGTGGGAGTAGCTTGGCGAAGCGGTCCCGCGCACCAATGTCTTCGAGCATTTTCACAGGCGAGGGAAATCCGCAACTGTCTCTGTGCAGCGGTTGGAACTTTCGGTTTTCGGGATTCGGCAAGCGGGAGAACCGGTCGTGTCCTTCGAGCAGCGAGTAGTGCGGAAAGACGACGGGCTCTCGTTCAGTCAACTCGGCTGCGGCAATCCTTCGTGCCTGCGAGAACGACAATTCGGGCCTTTCGCGATGCAGGTCTTCGAGCCGTGCGGCCATCCAAAGCCGTTGGTGGTGGATCTTGTTGACGGTCCGCCAGTACACCGCAGCGGCGCTCGACCGCAAACGTTTATCGACACAATACCGGAAACCAACACGTTCGACGAACGAAAGGCCGTCGGGTAGTTCAAGACGAACTTCGGTACGATTCACGCCGTCTCGGGCCGCCGGGTACGACGACTCAGAACGCCGCACTGGATACTCGTAAAGCCTTGCACTTTTCGTTTGGACGCCGCAGCGATCCAACAACCTTACGAGCTGGTGCATGACTTGTTTCAGTTGCTCGACGTGTTCCGGTTTGGCGCTTTGAGCGTAGGCCGGTGCGTGAAGAATCGCTTCGTCTTCCTTCTCTCCGAGACGCTTGAGCGTTGCCGCTTTTCCATCGGCTCCGAACACGCCCCCCAAAAACTCACGTACGACAGCCACGGGACAGTTCGGATCCAGCACGAAATCAGGGAGTCGAGGTTCTTGGTCGATCCGCCTTCCAACACGAACGCCCCCCAGCCGAACGATTGCTTCGGTAAGTCGCAGTGGCAAAGCAATGCTCCACTTGCGGTCGTCGTATTGCGATCCGGCTGGCCGTTGGCCTGTGAGCAACTCGATGTCGTTTAAGAGAGTTTCGGCGTCGATAATTTGCCCAACGTTCATTCGACCTTGCCCTGCAACGCTGATCGAGCCGTCGCCAAGAAGATGTCCCACGATTCGGGCAAACGCCAGAGTCCGCAAGCGGTTTTCCGTTGTGTCCATCGTGAACGTCATTTCGCCCGCGACCAACATATAGTCGGTCTCGTCTTCTTCCGGCGTGTCCGTTGGTGCTTCCAACCCAACGACCACACGGCTCTCTCCGGACACCAACGAATCCGCACGAACCCATTGCCCAGCCGCAGTGAGAATTTCATGATCCGGGGTGCACACCAAAGTACGACCATCCTGTAGAGTGACGGCCAAACATTCACGAATACCCTTGGGCATGCACTCAAGTTGTGCGGCAACAGTCAGCTCGTTATTCTCCGTTGGACCAAACACCAGACTACCGCCCGCGCTGGGCATTTGTTCGATGGGTCGCGAGGTTCCGTTACTGAGTAACACAGGCGTTCCTTCGGCGATGCAAGTTGTACATCCGTACCCTACCAAATAGAACCCGAGCTTCTCCAACGGCCCGAGCAAATCCGCTTTCTGAAGGTACTCCGTCACAGCCTTCGAACCGGGCGCGAGACTCGTCTTGACCCACGGTTTGCGAGTGAGTCCCTTCTCCGCGGCCTTCTTCGCGACGAGTCCCGCGGCAAGCATCACCGAAGGATTCGAAGTATTCGTACAACTCGTGATGGCGGCGATCACGACCGAACCCGTTTGCAAACCCGCGGCTTCTTGAGTGGCCACGGCGGTTCCGCCACCTTCACCGCTCATCTGCAACGAAGTCGGAGCACTCCCCGCCTTCGACATGAGACTCGGCAATTCTTTTTCGAATGACGACTTGATCTCCGCCAACGGTACGCGGTCTTGCGGACGCTTCGGGCCAGCCAGCGACGGAACAACCGTACTGATGTCGAGTTCGAGCGTATCGCTGTAAACGGCTTCGGGAGTCTGTGCGGTATGGAATAGTCCTTGCGCCTTGGCGTAGGCTTCGACGCGAGCGACGTGTTCTTCACTCCGGCCCGTGAGCCGGAGGTATCGCAACGTCTCTTCGTCGATCGGGAAGATTCCGCAGGTCGCACCATACTCGGGAGCCATGTTGGCGATCGTTGCCCGGTCGGCCAACGGAAGTGATGCGAGCCCCGAGCCATAAAACTCGACGAACTTGCCAACGACGCCCTTTTTCCGCAACATCTCGGTGACCGTCAGAACAAGGTCCGTCGCCGTCGCGCCTTCGGCAAGTTTGCCCGTGAGCTTGAATCCGACGACTTGCGGAATCAACATCGAGATCGGCTGTCCGAGCATCGCCGCTTCGGCTTCGATCCCGCCAACGCCCCAACCCAGAACGCCGACGCCGTTGATCATCGTCGTGTGCGAATCCGTCCCCACGATCGTATCAGGAT
>CAYYUU010000364.1:0-7245 GCA_964474955.1 uncultured Alcaligenaceae bacterium
GAACGCCTGAAAGTAGCTACTGAAGTATCCGATGTCGAAGCGTCGTTCGCCATCGGGCAACGGGACTCCCAGCACTCGTCCGCCTTGTTGGACCAACGTACGGATGGCGTCGGTGAGTTGGATCTCCCCACCCTTGCCAGGCGAGGTGTTCTTCAAGAATTCGAAGATGCCCGGTCGGAAGACGTAGCGAGCCGCCACGGCGAGATTGCTGGGGGCTTCTTCGACGCCGGGCTTTTCGAGGATGTCGGCCAGTTCAAACGTCCCTGACGTGCTTCCCTTGGGCTTGGCGATTCCGTAATGGATGACCTCTTCGGTGGGGACGGTTTCGAACGCGATGACGGCGTCGGCGTTGGCCTTCTCGAATTCTTCGATCATCCGCCGGACGATATCCGATTGGGCGTGCATGCCGATGATCGAATCCCCGAGGGCAACGACGAACGGTTGATTCCCGACGACCGGTTCGGCGCAGAGGACCGCATGTCCGAGGCCGAGTTGTCGGCGCTGACGCGTGTAGAAGTACTGTACCTCGGTACGTTCAAAGTCGAGTTCTTCGAGAAGGTCTTCTTTGCCTTTCTCTCGCAAGAAACTGATCAATTCGACGTTGAGGTCGAAGTGATTTTCGATCGAGGATTTGCCGGGTCCTGTGATGAAAATCAAACGCTGGATGTGCGACCGAGCCATTTCCTCGACGACGTACTGGACGACGGGCTTTCGTCCCACCGGGAGCATTTCTTTCGGCTGGCTTTTGGTGGAAGGTAGCAGGCGGGTGCCGTGTCCAGCGACGGGGACGACGGCCAAATCAATGATTCCGCTGGGCATCAGGAATTCTCACTTTCATGGTTGTTGCTCGATCTCGGATGTCTCTGGTTTGTGTTAAGGACTCCGGTTCCTTGGAGAGTCGAATTCCTTCTCCGGCCAACTGCCATTCGTTGAGTTCCAGAGTGTATCCTCCACCCATGGGTTCGCTAGAGCAATTCTATGAAAATGAAGGCGGGCGTCGCGGTCGAGGTACGAGACCTGTATTCGAATGGTTGAATGGTTGGGCGAGATGGTTTCCCAAGTGGCGAAGAAACGAAAATCTGAAGGGGATGCACACAGCTATCTTATTCAATACTTCTCTGCAAACTGGACGTGATTGATGTAGGAGTATCCCGTCCGTGGCGGTCGAGAAGACCAGCGGGATGGAGCCTCGATGAGAATGAACGCGAAATGACTTTTTGTTCGGTTCCGCAGCTGGGGTGTTGTTCCAACTCCCTCGCGAGGGAGTTGGAACATCAGAAAATTTCCGCGATGAGACTTTCGGCCTTGAGCAGGTCCGTCTCAACCAGCCCGTTCCTTCGGTTCTTCTTGGCTGGCCTCACGGACTTTCCGTCGCTGAATCTTCCCAAGAAAATTCTTCGGCAGTTCGCGGACCACGTTGATTCGCTTTGGTCTTTTTTGCTTACTCAGCGAATCGAGGCAGTGCTGCTGCAACCCGGCCATGTCCAGCGTTCCGTTCTCCGGAACAACATAAGCCACAACGACTTCCCCTTTGGATTCGTCGATTTCTCCGACGACCGCCGTTTCGGCAACTCCGGGGAACTTGTTGATGGCCTCTTCGACCTCTGCCGGAAAGACTAAAAAGCCGGACATCTTGATAATGTCCTTCTTCCGATCCACGATCTTGAAATAGCCATCTTTATCGCGTTGTGCGATGTCGCCGGTATAAAGCCAGCCGTCCCGCAACGCGATGGCCGTTTCTTCGGGGTTGTTGAAATAGCCCTTCATGACTTGCGGGCCGCGGATGATTAACTCACCTGCCTCGCCGACGGGCATTTCTTTCGTCCCCGTGGCCTCGTCCACGATTCGAGCTTCGGTGTCCGGAAGGGGCAATCCAATCGAACCCACTCGCGAAGCGCCGCCGAGCGGATTGGCATGCGTCACAGGGCTCGCTTCCGAGAGCCCGTATCCTTCCACGACGTTCTGGGCTCCGTAACTTTGGAATTCATCCCGTGTCGCTGCCGAAAGCGCCGATGCACCCGAGATTACCGCCCGAATCGAAGACAGATCCCGCGGTCGCTTCCGAAGACTTCGGTTCAAAGCATTGAGCATCGCCGGAACTGCCGGAAGCAGTTGGATCTTTTCTCGCTCGATAATGTTCAAGACCGCTTCGGCTTCGAACCGAGGGTGCAAGTGGACCGTCGCGCCGGTCGCGAGGCTGCTCAGAGCACACACCGAAAGTCCATACGCATGGAAAAACGGCAACACGGCCAGGACATTGTCCTTGCCTTCTTCCGAAAGGCTCCAGTATCGCAACTGCGTGGCGTTCGCGACGAGGTTCTTGTGTGTGAGCATTACGACCTTCGGCGAACCGGTCGTCCCACCGGTCGGCACCATCACGGCGACGTCCTCTTCGGGACGAACGTTCGGGACTATCGGTCCGTCGACCGGCTTCAGGAGGTTATCAAATCGATGAATCTTGTCGGTCTCGAGCAACCGCACAGGTCCCTTTCGCCGAACTCGCTCGACGCGATACAGCCAACTCTTCCAAGTCGGCATTCGCTCGGCCAAGGAAGTAACGATGACGCGTTCCAGCGGGCTCCCTTCGCCATCCGTATCGGCCAAATTTGGCGCCAGCAAATCCAGAGTGACAACGATATGGCAATCGAGAAGCCGCAGCCACTTTTGGAGTTCTTCCGGCACCATCAACGGGCTCAACTGCAACACGGTAGCACCGGTCAACCACGTCGCTTGTAACGCGATGAGGTACTCCGGAATGTTCGGCAGTAACATGGCCACCCGCCGTCCGGGTCCGGCACCCATTCGCTTGAGCGTCGCTGCCAATCGTTGCGATCGTTGCGCCAGTTCCGCGTAAGTCGTGGGCTTTCCATATAACGTACACCCCGGACGATCCGGGAACCGCTGGGCCGTCGCTTCCATCAATCCACTCAACGGAATCGAAGGATATGCCAGCGAGGACGGCACACCACGCGGATAGCCATCCAACCAGGGTCGTTCCCACAACGGAATCGTCGGGTGGGCGAATGTTGTTTCCGTGGGCATAGTTTCCATAAAGCACCTTCCAATCGCTGCGCCAAGGTGTGGAGAGGTTGTATTGTTTCATGGGATGACCAGAGGACCTTGTGTCTTAGTCGGCCATGGTCAAGAGGAGGTTCAAGACTGGTGTACTTACAGACCGTGGGGGAGATGAATAGTTTTCTGAAACAATCACTGAAACTAGTTAATTATAGGACAAACAGCAGTTCCAAGGCAAGTAGCCCGGTCGAAATTCAAAACCCATCGCAACCAGTCGTTCCAAAGTTATCGGTCGTACGTTTTGGGAAACTGCTTTTCTTTTGTTGTTTTGGAGTGCGGCGACTCGAGGCCGCTTTGGTAGTTTAGTTTTTGTTTTGTTCTCGTCTGTCAAGCTGTCGAACCCGGACTCCAACACGAAATTCACACCAGCATGCAGTTTGCCGTCTCCCACGAACAGTCATCACCCGCATCGCTCGACGATCGTTGCCGTCGCCATCCCGTGACCAATGCACATGACCTGCATCCCAACGTTCGCGTTTGTGGCTTCAAGCCCGGCCACCATCTTGGCCATCAACCCTGCGCCTGTTGCTCCGAGTGGATGACCATGGGCAACGGCTCCACCCCAAGGATTGACCTTTGCAAGATCGGCGTTCATCTCTTTGGCCCACGCCAAAACGACTGTCGCAAACGCTTCGTTGATCTCGATCCAATCGACATCGTCTAGCGTCATTCCGGCTGTTTGGAGAGCCTTGCGAGTCGCGGGAATGACGCCCAAGAGTTGCAACGTTGGATCATCTCCGACCGCCACTCTCGCTCGAAAGCGAACTCTGGGACGAAATCCTTCGGCCTCCGCGGTCTCTCGATCCGCTATCAACAACGCCGCCGATCCATCGGCCAGCTGGCTGGAGTTCGCAGCCGTTACAATTCCATTTCCAGCCGGACGAAACACGGTCGGCAAACTCGCCATCTTTTCCCGATCAATCAAGTCACGGATTCCCTGGTCTCGAGCGAGAACCAACGGCTGCCCGTCGGCATCGACCCCTTCTACAGAAATGAACTCCGTATGGCGTTTGGCTTGCGCCGCTTCGGCCGCGCGGCGATGACTTTCGGCAGCGTAAGCGTCGACCTCTTCGCGAGTGAGATTCCATTTCTCGGCGATCCGTTCGGCGCTTTCTCCTTGATGAATCAAATCGTGGCGAGAGAGCAGGTCCGGATTCAGTTTTTCGTAACCGCCGCCGATGTCCGAAAACATGGGGACTCGCGTCATGCTTTCGACGCCGCAGGCGATGGCATATTTCATGTCTCCGGCAGCAACGCCTTGTGCCGCGAAGTGAAGGGCTTGTTGACTCGACCCGCACATTCGATTCAAGGTGACCGCAGGTACTTCCGCGGGAAACCCCGCAAGCAAGACCGCCAACCGCCCGACATTCGCTCCTTGCTCTCCCGATTGGGTCACGGCCCCGGCAATCACGTCTTCAATCTTGTTGGCCGAGCAATTCGCCCGCTCAAGGAGTGCGGTCAGCGTGTGGGCCAACAATTGATCCGGATGAATATCTCGATACGCCCCCTTCGCGCGAGCAAATGGAGTCCGCACTGCTTCCAAAATAACTGGCTCGGACATGATCTCCGTCCTCGAAATGATGTTTATTTTTGTAGGGTGTCGCAAGCGCGGCGAAGGAACATCGTGTCTGCCAACAGAAAGACCAGCTTCAAGCCACAGAGACCACCAGAGATCACAGAGAGCCCCCTTTGATTTTCTCGAAGTTCTCTGAGGTCTCTGTGGCTATTCTTTTTCTTCCTTCGCACCTTCGTGTTTTCGTGTGAACCGTTTGTCTATCTATTCCCTAATCCCTCATCCTAGCCCCCGAACCGCAACAACAGGCAAAACCCGGTCCACCGCCCATTGCTCCCACTCGTCCGCACTCCGTTGCGAAAAGACCTTTCCAAGATCTTGCCTTCTCGGCTCGTCGATCCCCAATTCGTCCACGAGTCGTTTCCAGAACTGTGATTCCAGCGCAGCCAATGCGATCCAACCATCCTGACACTCATATAAATTATATCCGGGCAGACTCCCTCCGAGTTCTCCGTCCGGGGTCGTAAATCGATGTTCCAGCGGAAGCGCACACTCCTTCGCCACCTCAGCGAGGCTTACCTGGGCATATCCTGCGTCTTGTCCTCGCTCTCTGCCGAACAATAAACCCATCGCCGCTGTCACGGCATCCTTCGACCCGACAAGATCGGCCAACAACGTTCGAGGAAGTTGAGGAGGAGTCACGAGTCCGCAACTCGCTTGGAAGTTCAAGTCGTGTCCGGGCCGGTCCTCCTGTGGCGCCGGGTACCCGACTATGGCAACCTGACACAATCGCGGATATCGCTCGTGGAGCGTTTCCCAACTTAGTCCCAACCGTTGGAGCGAACTCGGACGCGACGAAGTCAGCAAAAGGTCCGATTGGTCGAGCAGCTCCGAGAGCCAATCTCGTTCGGTGCTTTGCTTCAGATCAAGCTGGAAGACAGTTAGACCTTCCACGACTTGGCGGTACCACGCGGGGCGAAAGTGCTCGAGCGGATCCCCTCCCGGTGGTTCGATTTTCGTGACGTCGGCTCCCAGTTCGCACAACCGCGATGCAGCCAACGGACCCGGCAAATTGATCGTCACGGCAAGAACTTTAATGCCCAGGAGGGGTTTCATTACGCATGTTCCTTGAGAGGATTGTTTGGCAGGCTTCAGCGTTGCAGCCTCTCGTCGTATAGTAACTCGTGGGTGTGCTTTTACAAAACAAGGCAGCTTCGGCTTGGCAAGGAAGGACCACATGTCAATCGAACAGTTTCAGATTTCTCTCGATACGCTCATCGGGACATCCCGCATTATGGGCCACTGGATGGAAAACCGCGCGAAAATTCGCAACGCCCAGGATCGGAACTTGCTCGCAAAACTTCAGTCCGAATCGTCTGCGAAACTGCGAAGCCCTTCGCAAATGCAAATGTTCGCGGTCGCTCCTTTGGACCTGTTGGTCACCGAAACGAATGGTCAAAAACAATTTCACGTCATCGAAATCAACGGAACGGGCATCGGCGGGCTCACGAACATGACAGAGGACGCCGTCAAGGCAGTTCTCGACGACCTGACCGAAATGGCCGAAAACATCACCGAACCAGACCCGGTCGTTCTCATCGCCAGTTCGGGATTCGAAAACGCTCACTTGCCTCGTCAGAATAAATTGATATATGAGAAAATCCTCTACGCCGAGGCTGTCAAGAAGGGCTTCGCCAATAAGGAACGCCCCACGACGATTACAACAATGGCCCAACTCCGCGACGACCCAAGGCAATTCTGGGAGCAACGACCCACCGCTGTGATTGGCTACATGAAAGAGTTTCTGCTGCACTTACGAAGGAAACAAGACGGCAGCCTCACGCTCTTCGATCGCTCCGTGACCGCGGCCATTAACGACCGGTTCTGTCTGAACGTCGTCCAACACTTCGATAACAAAATGGACATGTCGAAGTTCCGTACCATCAACGCATGTTACTTGCCCGGAGCCGATAAAGGCGTTGCGTACCAACTGCTCAACGACTATGTTCAGAAAGCTCCGAGCAAGGCGGCCCCCGAACGAGTTCACCACAAACGCGTATACACGCGAGAGGAACTCATTGAGACCGTCCAAACTTGGCTCAAGGAAGGGATCAAGACTGTCATCAAACCGCAAGGGACCGGACTCGGTCACGGCATCGAATTTTTCCTCGACCCCAACGAACCGACCGAACGTGTCGTTGCCCAGATCGATCACTCACTTAGCTTGACCGAAGCGTACTACGGGTTGCGTGGTGGCGCGTTACCCTATACTGTGTGTGAATTCATTGACACTTGTGCGATTCCACATGCCGATCACCCATTGTATCGACATAAGTATGAACTACGTATCGTTGTCTATCGTGACGGCATGGAACTCAAGGCGTTTCCGGCGATTGTTAAGATATCGAGCCAGGTGTATGACGCAGGACAACCCTCTCATTTGAGTTTGATTAATAATATAACGACATCCTCGACGGTCACCGGAGCCGCCGGAGTGGAATATATGTTGCCGTTGTGTACCAAGGAAACGATCGACTTACTAGGGATTCCCGTACAAGACCTTCAGGAAGGTTGTGCGTTTGCCACGAATTTCATTCGATATGTGTTAGATCAGGTCGAGGATCATCCGGACCAGTATGGGTTGAAGTAATTTTCGG
>CAYYUU010000365.1:0-7235 GCA_964474955.1 uncultured Alcaligenaceae bacterium
ATGGCCGTCGCGTACGACGTCGCGTCCGTCAAGGGGGTCGATTGGTATCGCTGGGGAGCCACGTATCTGGTCAACGCACAAGGGCGCGGCGGAGCCTGGGCCGGGAAATACGGTTCCAACGTCGACACTTGCTTTGCACTGCTGTTCCTCAAGCGCGTAAATGTGGCTACCGATTTGACCACAACCCTCAGGCAAGGAACCCCACAAGTGCAAACTCAAAAAGGTGGACCCGAGCCATTGATCCTTCTGACTCCGCTCGAAAATTCGAAGACCAAAAAACAGGGACCAACCAAAACACCTTCCACGAAACCAAAGAACAAAGGTGCTGACGGGAAGAAGCCAATGGAAGGAGAGAAAGGGACCGGAAAGAAAAAGACAGAAAAGAAAAAGGAGAAGGAAAAAAAGAAACCGGGAATCAAGCTTCCGTTTGGATGTGACGAAGGCGCGTCTCGAGTGCAACCAGAAATACAGCTGATGGCTGTCGTGCAATCGGTACCTCGTCCGATCACTTTACATCAGCGACCAATGACTCTTGGCGTCGTTCCTCAACGTTGCTTCGTGGCAGCGTAGCGAAAAACCCTTCGAAAAAATGTATATGTATCTCCAAATCCGGCCCCGCAATTGCCGTCGTGCGGGGCATGTTCCGGAGAAGGGACAACTGCTGCTCCTTTTATTTGTTGAAGTCGCTATCGGAGAGTTGGACGTTGTAGCGGATGTTCAAATAGGAATAAATCTCAAGCACATCGCCTCCCGCGGGGCCTCCGCGGCGTGGCCAATCGTAGCATTCTAATCGAACCGGGATGTGGGTCGTTTTATCCAGATAAAGAACAGTGCGGTAACAATACGCATCCTTCGATCGTTCCGTTTGGGTGACCTCAATGCGGGTGCACAGTTTCTTGGCGAACTTGTACTCGCCAATCTTCACCTGCGCGCGATTGAAATTCCGCTCCCGATACCAATCTCGATAGATCCGGGCGATGAGGTTGGCGAGTCCGGCTTCGGTGATCGTGTGGCGGCTGTGTTGCTTGACCTTGGGGTGATTCGGACTGATCGAAATGAATCCAACGAGCCTTCCAATCCCCGCATTACGCACACGCATGTTGTTCTTATTGCGTCCGTGGACGTACGCGACTTCTTGGCCCGCCATGCTCTTTGGCCCACGCCACTTCATGTAAATACTGAAGGGGGTGTTGCGGAACTTCACGTCGATGACATGTTCTTCTTGAAGTTTCCCACCGACACGTTCATGTTTCACCATCGTGCAAGTGTAATTTTTCACTCGTTGATATGTTTGGTGGCCCTTCCAGAGCAGACGCAATGGTTCGTCCAAGACGCTCGTCTTGACGGTCTTGATGGGGGTTTGGGTTTGCTCGCGATTCTGAGGTCGTGTCCGTTGTTGTGCCTTCGCGGCGGATTCCGAGAAGAACGGATCGACTCCAAGAATTGTCCCTGTCGCGAGCGTCACCAGGAACATTCCAGTGATGAGGTGTGACTGAAAACTGTGAACATCCCATGCTCGCGTGGGTGCGGATTGGGTGCCACAACACCATCTTCGCAGAAAATCCATTCTCTTCTCCTATTCCAACTTGTTTTCTTCCGCGACGTCTCGAACACGCTCTGACCAATTCGATACTAGAGCAATCGGTGTGCCTTGCGAATCGACGCGAGCGTCCGGGAAGATACCAAATCTCCTCAATCTACGGAGCAGACAGAACTTACAACTTGGAAGGTGGAACGAAGAAAACGTCGGAGTTTCGCGAATGTTGTATCATTTACAAAGTTCCGCTGGCTTGCCCAACATTCTTACAACTAATGAACGGATGGTCGTATGCGTGTTCATAAAATCATATCGCAACCGGTCTTGGAAAATTCCTACGTCGTCTGGACAGACGAGAGCGACGAAGCGGTTGTTGTCGATCCGGGTCTCGATCCGGAAGCCTTCCTCGAGTTCGTCGACGAGAACGGTCTGCAAATCGTTGGGATTTTGTGTACTCATGGCCATGTTGACCATATAGCCGGGAACAGCACTTTGAAGTCGAGGTTCCCCGAAGCGTCGATACTCATCGGCGAAGGGGACGCAGAAATGTTGCTAAGTCCGGAAAAGAATCTCGGATTAATGTTCGGCCTGCCGATTGTGAGCCCCCCGGCCGATCAACTCTTGAAAGAGGATGACGTTGTCGAGATGGCCGGACTGCGGTTCCGCGTCCTCTTTGTACCAGGTCATTCGCCTGGCCATATTGCCTACGTCACTGAAGCCGATGGAATCTACCACCTCTTTGGTGGCGACGTGATCCTACCACCGGCGATCGGTCGAACGGATTTTCCTGGCGGAGACATGCAGGCTCTTTTGCGATCGATTCACCAGAAATTTTTCACCCTCCCCGACGACACAGTTCTGTATCCGGGGCATTATGAAGTAACGACCATAGGAGAACAAAGACAACAAAACCAGGCCGTTGGGGTCGATTCTAGGCAGTAGGATTGTTCGAGCAGGTCGGCACAAAGCCAACGTACTCAGGACACGAAAAGCTTGCCTCCCTTTTTTCGTGAGCCCGAAACAGTCATTTCCACTAGATTCCCAAGGCCGAATCTCACCAAATCGTGGTGTAATCCGTGCGGGCGGAACGGCTTGATGCGCAGCTGTCATTTCTGGCAAGAAATCCAAGCCGCCTTTCGCCATCGCAAGGTTGGATCGCGCATAGTTACTTGGAGACAATCCAACTATCGAGGATTGCGCGGCGAATGAATCGAAAAAGTAGTAGGCACACTCCGTGTGCCGTAACCAAGTAGTAGGCACACTCCGTGTGCCGTGACCAAGTAGTAGGCGCTCTCCGAAAGCGATATAAATGAGTGTCCGGATTTTGCGTTGGAGTGAGAGCTGACGGCACCAGAAGCCAAGCCAATACAAAACAAGAACAAAAACGGCGTCGAGCCGCACTCCAAAATTCAAACAAAAAACCAAAGGCACACTCCGTGTGCCTACTACCTTTCGCGCGATCCTCCATAGATTACATCCTCACCCCTGAACATACACCTTAAGAGATACACACCTATGCACTCGTTAAAAACTATGGTGCTTCTGCCGTGCGCCTTATTATGTTTGCTTTCTACATCCACTCCAACTTTTGCTTGGGGTTTCCGGAAGCCGCAAATCAAGAGTTGGCACTTTGGCCGATATACCGTTCCTCCAAGTATTTATGGATATAAGCTCGACGAAATGAGTCCTGGATATTACGGTGGGGGACGATATCGGGAATATAACGCATACGGTCGCGGATACTGGTTTGCGAATTATCCTGGGCCGGTCCCGGAAGCCGCCGTGAACTATCTCCCGTATCGAGTTTGGCCGTACCCAGACAACCGATGGCCTCGCGTGGCGGACCACGGACCAGCCAAGGACTGTGCGTGCATCTATGTCAAAGTTCCAGCCGATGCCGAAGTATGGTTGGAAGGTCGAAGGATGAGTCAGGGAGGCGAAGTGCGAAAGTTCTTGTCACCTCCACTTGCGCCGCAACAGCACTACGTTTACAAGATTCGGGCTAGGTGGAAGCAAGGCACAGGACGGCTCGAACAATTACGCGAAGTCCGAGTCGTACGCGGCGAGAACATTCTCGTGACGTTCCCATTATCCGGTGCCACAGCACCCACCCCACTCCCCAATTTTGCGACGCCGGTTGGTCAATGGAACAGCGAATGATCGTCGGAAGGGGGTCTCAGTATTTGAGGGGCAGGTCGAAACCCTGCCCCAAACCGATTCTATCCGACCATTCGAAAAAAGGGATAGGCTTGCAAATTGTTCATTGTTTTCCCGGACCGGTGGAACACGTCTCTTCCATCCAACGATCGAGATCCAATAGTTACTCGAAATCATACACCGTTACCGGCATTCCTTTCTGGCAGACCTGCTCCTCGATGATTGGTTCGATCCGCGACCATTCACCACCGGCAAGACCGCAGCCGATCCTGGGCATGTGTATCGTCGCGCCGAGTTCTTCTGCTTTGGCAGCAACCTTCTCAAGACATTGGGCCAAAGCCTCATACCGAATCGGTGGCCCCGAACTGCCCGTCCTCATGCCTCGCTGGCCAATCATGTTGGCGACCCAAATGTACTTTTCCACTTGCACGAACTGAACTGCTCCGAGTCCGAAGTCATTCTCATTTTTCGAAGAATGCCAGGCGCGGTATTCTTGTTCCGGTTCTTTCCAACGTTTCGAAATGGCCGTCACGAAACCTTTTCCCCATCCGCCGAGGTCGTTGCAGATATGGCAAATTATCTTCACGCCTTTGGCTTGAGGACAGGTCGCGTCGCCTTTGAGATAGGTGATTGTGGACATGGGGAGCTGATGGACTCCAATAGGGATATATGGCTTTGCTCCCGTTTGATTCAAACAGCAGTCAGTGTGCACTCCAAGGAGTCGTTAGCTCATCAAATTGTAGCGGAAATGGTTCCGCATCGCGCCAGGTTCGAAGGGTGAAAAATCGCTGGACAAAAGGAACGACTCACGCCTCCTTGCCGTTGGTCGCTGGCCGTCCTCTTTTCGGCAGTTCCGGAACCGGACGGATTTGTCTGGCAAAGTTCGCGAGTTGCGTGACGCCGTCGCCGAACATCGTGTACCACATTTTATTCCGCATCTCGGCGGACAAAGCTCGTCCACCCAGCGCGATGGCTGTACCTTGCTGCTCCGCAAGGCGTGAGACCTCGGCATATTCTTCCAAGAATTGTTTCGGGTCAGTCACTTCATGAGTCAGAGATAACCACAAGAGCTTCGGCTTCACCTCCTTCAAGGCACGGCGAAACGACGCCAACGGCGTGTGGGCCCCCAAGTTGATGGCATCCCAGCCATTCTCCAGCAAGACCATTTGGATGAGTAAACTCGGGATGACGGTGGGGTCGCCTTCGGGAGAGCCTCCCAAAGCAACGGGACGATCTTGCTGGGAAGCAGCCTGTTCGACTTTCCCCTTCAATTCGTACAGCACGGATTCACAAATTCGAGTCGCTTGGTGTTCTTGGTACACGTCTATTTCGCCGACTGCCCAATCGTACCCAATCTGGCCCATTGCGGGCCGAATGAGTTTATCCCCAATGGCCGACAAACCCATTCCCCGAAAGTAGCTCCCGTGCACGATCGTGCGAGCATGTTGGATGTCGTTACCCAGCAAGGCCGCGTGGAATTCCTCGTATGCGTGCTCGGCATGGTCGGAGGAATCTGCCTCGACCGGCCCACCTAACGTTTCCAAATTCAGTCGTGGGAAACCCCTTTGGCTCGCCAAACGCACCACGTCTTGTCGGAGGATTCGGCGATGGTTCCCCGGCGTTTTGTGGCCAGGCAGAATGTCGCTGTCGACCCAACGCTTGATCGTCGCGACGCTCACGCCCAGTGCTTCCGCGGCTTGAGTTGTGGTCAAATATTGCGTTTCTTCTTTCATCAAATATGCCATCAGTGAGAACGGAAGTTCTTAATTCTTTCACAGGTAATAATACCCTAAACGATCAAAACGTCCAGACGACTGATCGGTTATCGGCTCCCGTGAACGAATTTTCTTGCCAAAATTCGGTTAATTCTGTTCAAAACGATCGGTTTGAGCTAAAGAATGACGTTCCGGAAAACTTTCGGATTTCCTAAAATATCAGGGATTTCCCGATTGACTGGAGCGACACACACTCTAATATAAATTGAACGATTTGAACGATTTTCGATTTTGCCTGAACGTTTTCGTAAATTTGAATCCGATCATTGAACGTTTTCGAACAACTGCATGTGGCCTGAAAAATCTTGAGGATCGGACAACTAACTTCGCAGACCTAGGAGCCTGTCGTGCCAAACACTGCCACCACCCCATCGAATAAGAAAACCAAAAAGACCACGGCTGACAAGCCAGCCAAGAAAGAGCAAAAGACCGAACGCAAACCCACCACGACCGTCAAGACGGAACACATGACGTACGTTCGGCACGAATCCTTCGACTTGCCCTCAGCTGCCAAGGACCTCAACCCAGATACCGTCTTGAAGCAGGAAACGCTCTACTCACAATCGTACATGCCTGACGAAGTGACACGAGACTGCACTGCCCGAATGCACTATGCCGCGTATCGTTCGGACGTCGCCAAATCCGAACGAGAGGCTAAAAAGTGGCGGAAGAAATACGTCGAGTTGCGAGACTTGGTCGTGATCGGGAATCAGAAATTAGTTTACCGCGCGGTCCGAAAGCGAATGACGTTTGCCTACCGCGTCGACGACATGATTGGTGAAGGTCATATCGTTCTTATTCGTGCAGTCGCGGCATTCAACCCTTGGATGGGAATTCGATTCAGCACTTATGCATTTACTTGCTTGATGCGTGCGTTGAGCCGCTTGACACAACAGTATGCTACCGATTGGTTGTCACGATCGCTCGCCATCGAAACGTTGTCCGACAACGACTTGCGAGATCGCTTCGATGACGCAGAACCTGGCCCGATGGACGAACGAATCAGTCAGTTCTTCGAGAAAGATCATCCGCTTCTGTCTGATCGGGAAAAATACATCCTCGCTTGTCGCTACAGTCTCGCCGAGAACTCCGAATCGCAAACACTCGCCCAGGTCGGCGCTGACCTCGGTCTCTCGAAAGAACGTGTCCGCCAGGTCCAATCGACTGCACTTGGAAAACTCCGAGAAGCACTCCTTGCCAATGGGATGCCTCAGTGATGGATTTCCTGCTTGCGTTCTTAGTTTCTATTGCGTTCTCCGCCCCAGATTTTTCATGAGGGAGCTGGATACTTCCGGCTCCCCTCAGGCTGACCACTCACGTCGATTTTTCACATCTCGGATCAAGTTCTATTTCTACATTGATGACCCCAACAAGGTCGACAACGTATTCACAAAACTTACCCCTGCCGTTACCGCACACGCTATCTTCAGAAACCGAAACCTCTGCTCTGGAGCCAATTTGCGAAGACCCAGGAGAGTGCATACCATCCCGATAAATCCAATGCCAAATTGATTCTGAAACGCAAACCACAATTGTTCATCCAGAGAAGCCTTGGAGGGAATCACAATTATGATCGCCAGAGTCGGGAGAAGGGACGCCAAAATGCAACAACTACTCAACACCAACGCCCGCCCAATCGGCATCGGTGGCGCTTCTGGAATCGCGGACTCATTCGGAACTTTGGTTTCCTCATCGTATCGAAAGACTTCCGATTGCTGGGTGGGTAGATAACGCCGCATCCATGCCGCGAATAGAAGAATCACGCT